>REDW01000137.1 GCA_007693325.1 Spirochaetaceae bacterium | reverse complement strand
GCCCGCCGGTCAACGCCCCTTTGACTCCGCCACGCTTATGCGTTACCGTGGATTATCCACCCGTTCACAAGGAGCGTCGTATGGCACGTAAATTCAATTTTTCCGCCGGACCCTCTACCCTTCCACTGAGCGTGCTGCAGGGTCTGCAGAACAGCATGGTAGAGCACGACAATGCCGGCATGTCACTGATTGAGGCCAGTCACCGCAGCAAGCAGTACGATGCGGTGCACAATCGCACCATTGAGCTGCTGGGCGAGCTGCTGTCGGTTCCCGCCACGCACCAGATCCTGCTGCTTGGCGGCGGTGCCACGCTGCAGTTTGCCATGGTACCGATGAACTTTCTGCCACAGGGAGCCAGCTGCGATCTGGCGCATTCGGGCGCGTGGGCCAAGAAGGCTCTGGGGGATGCCAAAAAAGTCGGCAACGTGCGACTGGCCTTTGACGGCAGCGCCGCTGATTTCATGACTCTCCCGCTACAGGAGGAGCTGTCGCTGGACCCCAAGGCAGCCTACTTCCACCTGACTTCTAATGAGACCATAGGTGGAGTGCAGTGGAAGGAGTTCCCCGACAGCGGTGACGTGCCGATCGTTGCCGACATGTCCAGTGACATCATGAGCCGCCCGTTCAGTTTTGACAAGTTCGGCCTGATCTACGCCGGCGCGCAGAAGAACCTCGGCCCGGCCGGTGTTACGGTAGTGATCATTCGCAAGGACATGCTCGACCGCTGCCCGGATTCACTGCCGGCCTACCTCAACTACAAGACCCACGCCGAGAGCAACTCGCTCTACAACACCCCGCCGGTATTCTCTATCAACGCCATGCGTCTGGTACTCGAGTGGGTCAAGGCCGAAGGCGGCCTGGCGGAGTTTGATGATCGCTCGCGGGCCAAGTCGGCTCTGCTCTACGACACAATCGAGCACAGCGACGGTTTCTACACCAACCCGGTGGACCCGCGCTTCCGCTCGACCATGAATGTGGTCTTCCGCATGTCCAGCGAAGAGCTGGAGAAGCAGTTCATCAGTCAGGCTACCGCAGCCGGCCTCGACGGTCTGAAAGGCCACCGTAGCGTCGGCGGCTGCCGCGCTTCGATCTATAACGCCATGCCAATGGAGGGTGTCGAGGCGCTGGCGCAGTTCATGCGTGAGTTTGCCAAAAACAACCGCTAATACTTGACTTCAGCACGGTTCGGGCGTAAGCTTGATGACAGGGAGGGTTCTGGTAACCTTAATACACAACCTATCGATTTCAGGAGGTGCCAATGCTAAATCCACCGTACAACCAGAGCCGGCATGGCCGGCACAACAGACAACCCATTCAACGGGGCGTGAGTGCTCCGGAACAATAAAGCGATAATTGGTTTGCGGCTCAAAAACCCGCACCATATCGAACGGCCGATCATTGAGGATCGGCCTTTTTTTGCTACATCCGTACCGGCTGGTGGGTGGATTCGATTACGTCGCGCCACAGGCTGCTGTCCGGATCGACCCGGCTGCGTGAAGCCACCGCCATCTGGATCGGCACGTGCACAAATGTGTTATTTACCAGCCCCATCAGTATCTTGGTCTTGCCTGCCATGGCCGCGTGCACCGCGTTGTGGCCCAACCGCGAGCAATAGACCGAATCGGTCGGAGCCGCCGGTGCACTGCGAATGATGTAGCTCGGATCGATGTACTTGAGATTGATCTCGATATCTTTTTCAGAAAAATGCTCACTGATCCGGTTCTTGAGAAATAGTCCGATATCGGCGTACTGCCGGTTCCCCGATGCGTCGCTGGCCTCCGGGCTATCCAGCAGGTGCTGACCGGCGCCCTCGGCCACCACAATGACGGCGTGGTTGCGCCGTGCCAGGCGGCGCTCCAGGTGCGTCAAGAACCCATTATCACCGTGCAGTTCAAACGGAACCTCCGGTATCAACACAAAGTTCACCTCGTGACTGGCAAGCGCTGTGTGCGACGCAATGAAGCCCGCGTCGCGGCCCATGACCTTGACCAGGCCAATGCCGTTGACCGCCGAGTGCGCCTCGGCGTGCGCGCCAAAAACCACATGGGTGGCCTGGGCAACCGCGGTCTCAAAACCAAAGGATTTCTCGGTGAAACTCAGGTCGTTATCGATTGTCTTGGGGATGCCGATTACCGCGATCTTGAGCCAGCGCCGCTCGATCTCCTCTGCAATCGCCAGCGCCCCCTTCTGTGTGCCGTCTCCGCCTATGGCAAACAGGATGTTGAGATTCATGCGCTCAATGGTGTCAACCAGCTCTTCGGTACGATGGCCACCGCCGCGCGAGCTGCCCAGGATGGTACCGCCGATGCGATGGATATCGTCTACAACGTCGGGATTCAGCGGCAGCGTTGGCACGCCGTGCTCGGGCAGCAGGCCGCGATAACCAAACTGGATCCCGGAGATCCGGTGCACCCCGTAGCGATACCACAGGCAGCGCGTGATCGCGCGGATGACATCGTTCAGTCCGGGACACAGACCGCCGCAGGTCACGATACCTGCGTGGACGTGGCCGGGAGCAAAGTAGATCTTCTGGCGCGGACCGGCTTTCTCGAGCAGCTCGTTCTCGGTAAACGAACGCTCGCCGGCCTCCGGCGAACTCGATACGTCGTAGATGATACGTTGATTGTCATCGACAAAGTTAGCCACCTGATCTCCGGTGGTGTTGGAATAGTCGATCGGGGAGTTAACCTTGGCCGGTCCCAGCGTGGGTACCGAAAAATCGTACTGTGTGCTCATGGCTCAAAGAATAGTTGATTGGCGCACGC
>REDW01000072.1 GCA_007693325.1 Spirochaetaceae bacterium | reverse complement strand
GCGGTTTCACTCTCTCCGGCTCCACGGCTTCCCGTTGAGCCGCTTCGCGACTGACCGGCGGCAAGCGTGAATCTACCACTTTGTGCGCCTGTGCGTCAACACATTGGGCAAATATTCGCAATGAATTCTGCTGCCGCAGCAATCAACCTACCTTGCGTAACAGATCCACCATTTCCAGCAGCGACAGCGCCGCATCCCAACCGCGGTTGCCGGCCTTGGTGCCGGCGCGTTCGATAGCCTGTTCTATTGTATCGGATGTGATGACACCGAAGATCACCGGCCTGTCGGCTTCCAGTCCAACCGTTGCCACACCCTTGGAGACTTCTGCGGCAACGTAGTCAAAGTGTGGCGTGACACTGTTCATTGCATCTTCTCCCATCCGGACTATAACCGTCGGCACCGGAATTCCACCGGTTCAATCTGCCTGTTCTGGATTGAGGCAGAATCGCGGGCTTTTACCGCCGGTGGGGACTTTCACCCCGCCCCGAAGATACCCGGAAGTTGTACTATTCTGCGACAAGAGTCAAGCGCTGCTGCGGCGCGACTTCAGAAACACGCTGATATAATCAGCAAACGAGACAACGCAGAGCAACGCCGCAACACTGAAAACCACCAGCACTATTGCGCGTATGGTTGGTTCAGCGGCAGCCAGGAGACCGGTGCGCTGCACGGTCAGCAGCGCCAGTCCGCCGACTCCGCTCAGGAAATAGAACAGCGCCTTGAGCTTACCGCCCTTCCTGGCCGCCAAAGCGATACCGTCGCGATACATGATCATGCGCAGAAAAACAATACCGTACTCGCGGTAGAATATCACAATCAAGACCCAGACCGGCATGATGCCAACAACCGCAAAGCAGATGAAAAACGTCAGGCGGCTGATTACATCAGAAAACGGATCGAGCAGCTTACCGAGATCGGTCACTTGGTTGCGCGCCCGCGCAATTGTGCCGTCTATGGCATCGCTGATTTCAATTACTACCATCGCGATCCACAGCAGTACCGTGGTTCCAACAAAGAACGATCCGGTCCAGACCGGCAGGAAAAACAGAACGAAGAAGACCGGCGCCAGAATCAGCCGGGAAACGGTCAGGTAGAGGGCGATATTCATTGCGCCATGGTATTGAGCGCCCCCGCGGTTGTCAAGTTGCGCCACAGCTGCCGGTTGGCCAAGCCTCGTTGACAGACCGGGCAGCGGTTCCATAGAGTGGAGCGAAGATGTCCAGCTCTCAGCGCCTGGTCCTCAGTATAGCAATCACAGTGGCAGCACTCTTTGTGCTTCAGGCAACCCTGTTGTCGGCGCTGATGCTGACCTACGCAATCGGCAGGAATGAAGTCTCTTACTTCATTACCGTGCTGTTGATGGTTCATGGGGCACTGCTCATCTTCCTGGTTGTGATGCAGGACAGCTTCTACCTGATGCCTTCGCACCGCCACCTTGAGCGTGTCAACTTCTGCAACGTCTTGACACTGACTCGCATAAGCTCCACTCCAACGATTCTCTACCTGCTGATCCTGAGCGGAGATTATCCGATTACCGGCATCACGGTGGCGTTCACCGCCTTGATCTTCCTGACCGACCTGCTCGACGGGCACGTCTCGCGCAAGACCGGCCAGGTAACCCGTATCGGGCAGTATCTCGACAGTATGAGCGACTACGCGATGCTGATAGCGATTTCGATTGCCTTCCTGCACTACGCGCTGATATCGCGCTGGTTCTTCCGACTTATGATGCTACGGCTGCTGTTCCAGTGGGTCGGGATGGGGTTGCTGCTGGTGGTGCGCGGCTCGGTAGAGCCCAGGTCAACACTGTGGGGCAAGGTATCGGTCTTTGCCGCCATGTCGCTCTACGCGGTTGCGCTGCTGAAGCTGCTGCCGCGGTTCAGCCGGCTCGCCGGGACGCTCTACGCCACGCTGGAGCCGGTAGCAGCGGTCCTGATTGCGGTCTCAATAGTCGATAAGGGATTGACGCTGTTCAGAGAGTTTCGTGATTCGCTGCAGCGCGCGGCACCGCCGGACTAACCGGCCTCGGACAGCTGTGGATAGCGCAGTGCCTCCTGCAGACTACCGTACTCGCTGCGGCGGAAGTAGGTGTAGAGAACCTTGTAACCGGCGCCAACCCGCTCGGAAATCACCTGCTTCAGTTTCTGCTGCTTCTCTTCCTCGGTTTCAAAGGCAAACGTCTTTTCACGCCCCTGGGTCAGCGCCACCCCCCACGAAACCGTGAAACTGTAGGGCGCAAACAGATGCCACTGCCGGTCGCTGATACAATAATAGTAGAGACGACGAGCCGCATCTGTCTTATAGAACGTGATCATCATGTCTCTACGTGTATCGTCGCAATCTGTTGCCGGCATGACCAAAAAGCGCAGCCTGGCGGTCATCTGCGCGCCTCCAGAACCAACCTGTCGCCCTCCGGCATGTGCACAACGTACCGCGACAGCACTGCAACTCGACGTGCATCGGTAGCCAGCGTAGCAACCGTGACACCGGGAATCCGCCCGGCGTATAGCAGCGAATCACTCCAGCTCGCCACATCGTCTGATGTCCGGCTCAGGTCATGCGTGGCCAGCAGCGTGAAGTCGGTCTGTTCAGCGTCAAAGCGATAACCGTGCACCGCGCGCAACCGGATCGCGTAGCGCTGTCCCAGCAGAAACAGCGCCCGGTGAAGCTCCAGCAGCTCTACCTCTATTGAAAGTGCCGCACCCGCAATCTCAAACGGCCCCGCCAGCAGCTGATCCCGGTCGTACCGCCGGCTACCGAGCAGCTCTACGTGTAGTGTCCCATCGTGCGCCGCCACTACGCGTAACGCGGCAAGGTCCGCCGGTGGATGCACCGCGGTCCAGGACTGCAGGTAACCGCTGAACAGGACCATAAGCGCCGATAGCAGCAGAACCAGCGGCACGCCGCACAGCAGCGGAAACATGAGCGCAACCAGCGTTACTATCGCGGTCAGCAGCGCAAACAACCAGAGCGCAGGATCAAGAATTTCAGTCGGTCCGGGGACAAAAATCGCCAGGGTCAACAGCACCAGCGCGGCGCTCAGCAGCACTAACGCCGCGGCCACCAGGCGGCCGCGCCGGCGCCGCGAGCGTCCACGCGGCAGCAGCGCTGCCAGCAGACAGCGAACTGCAGCGGCCAGGCTCAGCGCCGCAAGAGCGGTCCAGAACCACGGCGAGTGCACCAGAAACTCAGCGTAGCCCATAGATATCGCCGTACTTGGCTCTGAGATAGTCCATAAACGGCGCGGCACTCAGTTCGGAACCGGTTATGCTGCTGCACAGCTCCTGTGCTGTGCGGGCGCGCCCGTGGGCGTGAACATTGACGCGCAGCCAATTCAGCAGCGGTGCAAACTCGCCGCGTTGTACGTCGTCCCAGAGTGAGGGCAGCTCGGCCTCGATGGCGCGCATAAACTGAGCGGCGTAGAGGTTGCCCAACGCGTAGGTTGGGAAGTAACCAATTCCACCCATCGACCAGTGGATATCCTGCAACACGCCCTCGGCATCCGAACGCGGTTCGATTCCCAGCAGCCGGCGGCTGCCGGCACGCCACGCCTCGGGCAGTTCTGCAACCGTCATCGTACGCGACAGCAGAGCTTTTTCCAGCTCAAAACGCAGCACGATGTGCAGGCCGTAGGTAACCTCGTCGGCCTCGACCCTGATCAGCGACGGCTCAACGCGGTTGATCGCGCGGTAGAAGCTCTCCGGATTGACATCCACAAGCGCTGCGGGAAACAGACGCGCCAGCTGCGGGTAAAAGTGGTGCCAGAAGTGGCGGCTGCGGCCAACCATGTTTTCCCACATGCGCGACTGAGACTCGTGGATACCCAGCGAGGTACCCTCGGCCAGCAGCGAGCCGTGGTATTTTTCGTCGATACCGAGCTCGTAGAGCGCGTGGCCGACTTCGTGAATAGTGCCGAAGATGGCACCGTTGAAGAAGTGAGGATCATAGCGCGTAGTTATGCGCACATCGTGGGCGCCGAGCGTGGTGGTAAACGGGTGCGCCGAAGTATCAAGCCTGCCGCGCTCGAGGTCGTAGCCCAACGCCTGCATCACCGTTGCGCCGAAGGCGGCCTGCTGCTGGACCGGGTACTCGCGCCGCAGCAGCGCGGCGTCTACCTGCGGCGCAGCCCCGATTGCCTTCACCAGCGGCACCAGCTCGGCGCGCAGCTCAGCGAATACGCGGTCAACCTCCGAGGTGAGCATAAACGGCTCGTATTGATCCAGCAGCGCGTCGTAGGGATGCTCGGTGTAGCCGATGCGGTCGGAAACCTCCAGCAGCAGATCCAGCAGCGTGGTGAGGTGCGGAGCAAAGGAAGCGTAGTCGTCGGCTGCGCGCGCCTCAGCCCAGATTGCCTGCGAGCGGCTGGTACTCTCTGCCAGCTTGACCACCAGCTCCTGCGGCAGCCGGGCGGCGCGCTGATAGCGGCGCTGATACTGCCGCAGAAACGCGCGGTCATCATCGGCCAGCGAGGCATCCCCGCCGGGGTTGTCAGCGCTGCAGCCGAGCCGGTCCAGCATCCGCCGGTTGTCTTCAGCGGTAATACGCTGGTGGATCAAGCCCTGCAACAGCGATAACTGGGCTGACCGCTCGTCGATAGCCCTTCTGGGCATGTAGGTTTCCTGGTCCCAGCTCAACAGCGCCGAACTGTGCGACAGCAGCACGATCTCACGATCGGCTGCCTTGAGTTTCTCAATAGTGGCCGCAAACGACTGACTGCTCACACGCTGCCCCCGGTGTTGCCGTGATATCGGTCAGATCTCAGCTCTGCTGTCGACCTTGTCGCGCATCTGCCGCACAAAATCATCCACGGCAATGCCGGCCGATCGCTCGCCGGTACGCGTCCGCAGTGAAACCGAACGCGCCTGGGCTTCGTTTTCGCCCACGATCACCATGTACGGGATCTTGGCAGCCTGGGCGTTGCGGATCTTGGCGTTCATGCGGTCATCCGACAAATCGGCCTCGGCCCGCAATCCGGCGCGGAACAGCAGCTCGGCGACCTCGCGCGCATAACCGTCAAATGCCGATGCAACCGGGATTACCAGCGCCTGAACCGGCGCCAGCCAGAGCGGAAAGGCGCCGCCGTAGTGCTCGATAAGCACGCCGAAGAAGCGCTCCAGCGATCCGAGCAGCGCGCGATGCACCATGTAGGGGCGCTTCTCCTTGCCGTCGGAATCGATGAACGACATGTCGAAGCGGTCGGGAAGGTTGAAGTCAAACTGGATCGTGGTCATCTGCCATTCGCGCCCCAGCGCATCCTTGATTTTGATGTCGATCTTGGGACCGTAGAAGGCGCCGCCGCCCTCGTCGAGCTCGTAGTCCAACCCCTGATCTTCAATTGCCCGCTGCAGCGACGCCTGCGCGGTCAGCCAGCGATCCTCGTCGCCAACGCTCTTGGGCGGACGCGTAGCCAGGTAGGCCTTGATCTGCTTGAAGCCAAAGTCGTCCCACACCTTGAGGCTGAAGCGCAGCACCTCCTTGATCTCGTCACCAATCTGCGCCGGCGTACAGAAGATGTGCGCGTCATCCTGGGTGAATCCGCGTACGCGCAGCAGCCCGTGCAATACACCGCTGCGTTCGTAGCGGTAGACCGTACCGAGCTCACCCCAGCGCAGCGGCAGATCGCGGTAACTGCGCATCTGCGTCTTGTAGATCATGATGTGGAACGGGCAGTTCATCGGCTTGGCAAAGTACTCGGCGTTATCCAGCACCATTGGTGCGTACATGTTCTCTTTGTAGAAATCGAGGTGCCCCGAGGTCTGCCATAACCACGCCTTACCGACGTGCGGCGTGAACAGCATCTCGTAGCCGCCCTCGCGGTGCACCGCGCGCCAGTAGTCTTCAATTGCGATACGCACCCTGGAGCCCTTCGGATGCCAGTAGATCAGACCGGAACCGGCCTCCTCGTGGGTAGAGAAGAGATCGAGCTCCTTGCCGAGACGGCGGTGATCGCGCTTCTCGACCTGCTTGAGATGCTCCAGGTGCGCGCGCAGCTCTTTGGGGTTCTCCCAGGCGGTACCGTAGATGCGCTGCAGCATCGGCCGCTTCTCATCACCGCGCCAGTACGCACCGGCCACAGACAGCAGCTTGAACGCCTTGGGGTGGATGCGACGCGTAGAATCCACGTGCGGCCCGCGGCACAGATCGGTGAAACTGTTCTGGGTGTAGGTCGATATTTCCTGATCGTCGGGCAGCTCCCTGATCAGCTCCAGTTTGTACGGCTGATCGGCAAACAGCCCGGCCGCGGCTTCCCTGCTCTGCACCTCACGGATAAACTGGTGATCACCGGCAACGATGTCGCGCATGTGCTCTTCGATCTGTTCCAGATCCTCGGGTGTAAGGTTGCGCGGCAGATCGAAATCGTAATAGAAGCCGTTTTCGATCGGTGGCCCGATTGCCACTTTGGCCTCGGGAAATATGCGCAATACCGCCTCGGCCATTACGTGGGCAGTTGAATGTCTGATCCGGTAGAGTCTCTCGTCAACGGGAAGCTGCTCCAAGGCAACCGCCTCTGTTTCGGCCATTTGTCCCTCCGCTGTGCTGGACTGTGCTTGTTTGGTTCATCTTGCCAATTTTCGGCCGCCTGTCAACCGCGCGGCACCGCACGTCACGGCTGTCAGCGCGCCAGCAGCACCACGATCGAGCGCGCCCGCACCACGTAACACGACGGATCACTCAGTGGAGCCTCTGCGCCCGGCTCTACAATATCCTCGGGTGGGTCCAGCGCGGTGTCTACCGCCCGGTACCAGCGGCGTCCGGCGGCCGGGTCGCAGACGGTAAAGTTGCGTTCGCGCGTGGTGGAGTTGAACATGATGTAGAAATCGTTATCATCGCGGTCGGCACGGATCTCAGCCTTGCTGCCGTCGATGCGCACCGCCAGCAGGTTGCGCGGTGAGGACCAGTCCATCGGCTTGCCGATTTCATCCGACCAGCTGATATCGGGAATCGCGTTGTACGAGTAATCCTTGCCGGTAAAAAACTCGGGCCTCAGAAACGCAGGATGCGCAAGCCGGAAGCGGATCAGCATGCGGGTGAAGCGCTGGATATCGTCGTACTGCTGCAGCAATCCCCAATCGTACCACGAGATCTCGTTGTCCTGGCAGTACGCGTTGTTATTGCCGCGTTGCGTGCGGCCGAACTCATCGCCGCCGAGCAGCATCGGCGTACCCAGCGATAACAGCAGCGATGCGATGAAGTTCTTGATCTGCCGCCGGCGCACCCGCAGGACGCTGCGGTTGGTGGTGTCACCTTCAACACCGTAGTTGTGGCTGTACTCACTGTTGTGGCCGTCGCGGTTGTTCTCACCGTTGATCTCGTTATGCTTTCTGGCGTAACTGACCAGGTCACGCAGGGTGAACCCGTCGTGAGAGGTGACAAAGTTGATGCTGTGGAACGGCTTGCGGCCGTCGCGCAGGTAGAGATCTGAACTGCCGGAGATCCGCGTGGCAAAATCGGCCACCACGCCCTTGTCGCCGCGCCCGAAACGGCGTACATCGTCGCGGAAGCGGTCGTTCCACTCGGCCCAGCGTCCGCCGGGAAACCAGCCCACCTGGTAGGCTCCACCGGCATCCCACGCCTCGGCGATGATCTTGGTGTTGCGCAGAATCGGGTCCTCGGCGATGCCTTCCAGCATCGGCGGATTCTCCATCAGGTTGCCTTTCTGGTCGCGCCCGAGGATCGATCCCAGGTCAAAGCGAAAACCGTCGATGTGCATCTCCACCACCCAGTAGTGCAGGCAATCGCGGATCAGGGTGCGCACAATCGGGTGGTTACAGTTCAGCGTGTTGCCGCAGCCCGAATAGTTCTTATAGTAGCGGCGGCGCTCATCCAGTATGTAGTAGACGCGATTATCGATGCCGCGAAACGATACGGTTGGACCGTACTCGTTACCCTCGCCGGTGTGGTTGAACACCACGTCCAGGATTACCTCGATACCGGCGGCGTGCAGCTCCTTGACCATCTGTTTGAACTCGCGAACCTGCCCTCCGGCAACCGGGTCGGCGGCGTAGCGCGCCTTGGGCGCGAAGAACGCGATGCTGCTGTAACCCCAGTAATTGGTGAGCTCTGCGCCGGTTTGCGGATGCGTGCGGTGCAGCTCGTGCTCGTCGAACTCGTGGATCGGCAGCAGCTCCAGGCTGGTGATACCGAGCTCTTTGAAGTACCCGATCTTCTCGGTGACGCCGCGGTAGGTTCCCGGGTGTTCAACACCCGAAGAGGGATGGCGCGTCAGTCCGCGCACGTGGGTCTCGTAGATCACGCTGAAGCGCAACGGATAGTTCAGCGGCTGATCGCCTTCCCAGTCAAAGGAGTCATCTACAACGATGCACTTGGGCACATACTCACCATTGGAAGTCTCAGAGAACGACAGGTCACCGTCATCGGCGTTGACGTCGTAGCCCAGCGAGTGCAAAAAGTCCCAGCGATGATCGGCGGTCAGCGCTTTGGCGTAGGGGTCAAGCAAAAACTTGTTGGCGTTGAACCGCAAGCCCTCTTCGGGCTCGTAGGGCCCGTCGACGCGGAACAGATAGAGTGCACCGGCACTCAACCCCTCCACGTTCACGTGCCAGATATCGCCACTGCGATGACGCTGCGGGTCAAGGGTTATCTCGTCGTACGGCCGGGCGTCGCTGGAATTCTGGAACAGCGCCAGGTGAACCGCAGTGGCGTCGCGGCTGAACAGGGCAAACTGCACCCCGTTCTCGGTGATGGTTGCGCCGAGTGGCTTTGGTTTTCCGGGTGTTACTCTCTGCATAGGCGATTACGTACTCGAATCGAGGAACCGGATGACCGCATCGCAGAACTGATCGCGTCTCTCGGCGTGCACCCAGTGCCCGGCTCCATCGATCTGCTGCAGCTGCAGCGCGGGGAACCAGCGCCTGGCTGCGTTCAAATCATGGTTATCAACATAGTCGGAGGCAGCGCCGCGCAACAGCAGTGCCGGCCCCTGGTAGACCGCCGTTTGCTGCGGCCAGTCGGAAATGGTGTCGTAGTTACTGATAATGGCTGCAGCGTTCAGTCTCCAGCGGTAGACACCGTCCTCGCCTGGCGCCACACTCTTGAGTAGAAACGCACGAACCATCTGGTTCTCGATGTAGTCGGCCAGAAAGCGGTCCGCCTGCTTGCGCGAGCGAGCCTGCGCCGACTCCAGTTCTGCCATGGCGCGCAGGATCTGCCGGTGGTGCGCCGGGTAGCGCTTGGGTGCGATATCGACTACCAGCAGCGAAAGCGTACGCTGCGGCACATCGAGGGCAAATTGCATTGCCACCTTGCCTCCCATTGAATGCCCCAGCAGGTGCCCCGCGTGGATTCTCAGCTCGTCAAGCGTATCGCCCACGTCACGGGCCATTTCTCGATAGCTCATACTGCCTGCGTGCCGCGAGTCGCCGTGATTGCGTAGATCCAGCGTAACGGTAGTGAAGCGCGTTGCCAGCTGCGCGGCTACCGAACGCCAGTTGTCCGCCGAACCGAACAGACCGTGCAGAATTATCAGCGGAGGTCCGCTACCGTTGCGTCGAGACTTTAGGATCACTCACAGCTCTCCGGTACACCGCCGATGCCATCGAGCACGTGGTGCGGTTGGTAAGGGAAGCTGCGCAGGTCCTCGCGGGCGGTTACCCCGCTGAGCAGCAGGATTGTCTCGATTTCCGACTCGATCCCGGCGATGATATCGGTATCCATTCTGTCGCCAATGATAAACGCTTCTTCGCGTCGCACAGCCAGTCGTTTCAGGGCATGGCGCATCATCAGCGGGTTGGGCTTTCCCACAAAGTAGGCTTTGAAACCGGTGGACAGCTCAATCGGAGATACCAGCGCGCCGCACGCCGGCACTATTCCCTGCTCCACCGGACCGGTGAGATCGGGGTTGGTGCCGATCAATCTGGCGCCGGCGCGCACAAGGTTGATAGCCTGCTCGAGTTTTTCAAAGCTGTATGAACGGGTCTCTCCCACCACAACGTAATCCGGGTTCATATCGTTGATTGACATACCGGCATCGTAGAGCGCATTGATCAATCCTGCCTCGCCGATGACATACACCGAACCGCCGGGACACTGCGACGCCAGAAACGTAGCCGTGGCCAGTGCGCTGGTATAGAAGTGTTCGGGCTCCACCTCGATCCCGAGACGCTGCAGTTTCTGCTGCAGTTCGCGCGGCGACCGTTCACTGGAGTTTGTCAGGAAGAGATACTTCTTGTTCTCACGTTTGAGCCAGTCGACAAACTGCACCGCACCGGGAAGCAGGCGGTTTCCGTGATAGATCACGCCGTCCATATCGCAGATGAAGCCCTTTCGCTGTAGTAACTTGTCGCGCAGATCCATCGGGTATCCTTTATCGTCAATGCTACAATATATCGCGAATCAGATGCCGCGTACACACACGCGTCCAGATTTTGACGCTGCACGCCGAGTTGACCTTGAACGGCGCGGCCTGCCATTATGAGGCGGCACCGAGCTGCCAAACAGAGAGCAAAACAGAGAGTAAGAGGAGCACACTATGAATGAACCGACCCGCGAACAAGCGCTGGCGCTGCTGCAGCAATACACCAGGACCGACAGCCTCCTGAAGCACGCCCGGTCGGTAGAGGCGGTGATGCGCTACTGCGCGCGCAAGCGCGGCTACGACGAGGACCAGTGGGGCGTAATCGGCCTGGTGCACGATCTCGACTGGGAGATGTATCCGACCGAACACTGCAGCAGGACCGAGCAGATTCTGCGCGACGCGGGCTGGCCGGAGAACTACATCCACGCCGTGCTGTCTCACGCCTGGGAGATGTTCACGGACGCCAAGCCGGAACACGAGATGGAGAAGGTGCTCTATACCATAGACGAACTCACCGGACTGGTGACGGCAACCGCATTGATGCGCCCATCCAAGAGCGTACTCGATATGCAGCCCAAGTCGGTCAAGAAGAAATGGAAAGACAAAGGGTTTGCAGCCGGGGTCAACCGCTCGGTAATCGAGAGGGGCGCGGAAATGCTCGGCGTTTCTATCGACGAGGCAATTGAAGATACTATCATGGGGATGCGCGAGGCCGCTGACGACATTGGTCTGCGCGGATCGATAGACTAGGGTTATTGGCCCCGCGCCTGGCGCCGGGGCCGTCACCTCGTTTCCGGCTACTTCTTCTTCTTACGTTTGGAACGCGGCACATTCTTGCCGGCCGACTGCTGCTTTCGCTGGGCCAGCTCGCGCTTCACAGTTTCGGCGTCGGGCACGGTCACCGGCTGCGGTTCACCACTTACCGCAGCAGCGGCCGGCGCGGGTACATCAGCCGCTGCGCTCTCGGGACGTTTGGCCGGCTCGGCGGCAGCGGCACGGCCGTATTTCTCCATCTGCTTCTTCTTGCTGCGTGCCCGCTGCCTGCGATGCCAGCCGAGCAGGGTCGGCGAAGCGATGAAGATCGACGAATAGGTACCAACCACAATACCGACCATAAGATTCAGAGCAAAGTCCTGAATCGTGCCGGTAGCAAAAATGAAGATTGCCAGAACCGCCAGCATGGTAGTGGCGGATGTTATCAACGTGCGGCTCAGTGACTGCGTGATACTGGTGTTGATAATGGTGCTGAACGGAGCGTCGCGCAGCAACGTCTCGTTCTCACGGATGCGGTCAAAAATAACGATAGTATCGTTGAGCGAATAGCCCACAATGGTCAGTACCGCGGCTATGGTAGCAGTGGACACTTCCAGCTGCAGCGCGCCGATGAAACCGAGCATGAACAACACGTCGTGCACCAGGGTCGCAATAGCTGCCACCGCGTAGCCCAGCCGGAAGCGAAACCAGAGATACATCAGAATCAGCGCCAGTGCCAGCGAAGTCAGCATGGCGGCCTGACCGGCCAGGTCCCCCGCAAAGCGCGGACCAACGTAGGCGGACTCCAGTTCCTCTACCGTACCGCTGCCGAACTGCGCTTCCAGCTGACTGATCACCCGATCGGGCATTACCGAACTGAAATCCTCAATTGCACCGGTATCGCGAACGCGGATACTGAACTGCTGCTGCTCTTCGCCACCCACGGTCTGCACCAGGATCCCGGGCAGGCCCTCAAGCGCGGCGCGTACCTGTTCCACGGTTGCCGGCGCACTGATCTCCACCCGCTGACTCGATCCGGCCTGGAAGTCTATGCCGAGGTTGAACCCCTGCTGAAGAACCGTACTGGTCAATCCGGCGATGATCACTATCACCGAGACAGCGATCATGAAGAAGCGAATTCGAGTAAACTCTATCACCTTGCGCATTGTCAAAGCCCCCAGGCGATGCTCAGCTTGGAGCGCCGCAGCACTTCGGTTGAAAAATCAAAGACGAGCCGCGAAACAAAGAGGGCGGTGAACATGGACGAAACGATTCCTACCGAAAGCGTGACGGCAAAACCCTGGATCGGACCCGAACCAAGTTGTGACAGAAAAACTGCCGCAATAAAGGTGGTAATGTTTGCGTCCATGACGGTCCAGAACGCTTTGTCAAACCCTGCGCGTACCGCTGCCTGCGGGCTCTTGCCCAGGCGGTACTCCTCTTTTATGCGCTCGAAAATGATAACGTTGGCGTCTACCGCCATACCCACGGTCAGGATCACACCGGCAATACTGGTCAGCGTCAGCGTCAGATTGAACACCGAGAGAATCGACACAATGAAAAAGAGATTCAGCGTCAGCACCAGGTCAGCGATGATCCCAGCTCCCTTGTAGTAGATCACCATGAAGATCATGACCAGCGCAAACCCCAGCGCAATGGCGCGCAACCCGGCCTGGATGGTCTCGGCGCCCAGTTGGGCGCCAACGGTCTGCTGGTTGAGCACGTTGAGATCGATCGGCAACGCGGCGGTACGCAGCACCCGCGCAATGTTCTGCGCCTGGTCCTGATCGAACCCGCTGATGCGAACCTGGCCGGTAGGAATCTCTTCCTGGATGGTGGCGTAGGCACGCACACGGTCATCCATTACGATCGCCATGCTCGACCCGACGTTGTCTCGTGTCAGTACCGAGAAGCGGCGCGTTCCTTCACCGTCGAGCACAAAGTTCACCAGCGGCCGGTTGGTCAGCGGATCGCGGCCTACCTGAGCTTCGGTGATATGCTGCCCCGGCAGCCCGTGCTCGGATACGTCTTCGCGAATCACGATGTAGCGCACAAACTGGTCGATCCCGTACTGGTCACGGGTAACGTACTCGGCAATCCGCGATCCGGCGGGCACAAAGTCCGGCACGCCGTCTACTTCCGGCGACCATCCCGGCTGCTGCTGCTGCAGCTGCGCCAGCTCGGCGGTAGCCTCATCGTCCACGATGTGGAAGTTGAGGCTGCCGCGCCCCATCAGGAACGAGTCCACCCGCTCGCGATCATCATCACCGGGAATCTCGATCGAAATACGCGCCTGATCCATACGCCGAATCTGCGGTTCGGTGATCCCGAAGCGGTCGATCCGGTTAGAAAGAATCTCCAGTGCAAGGCTTACAGCCTCGTCCATCTGTTCCTGAGTGGGGTCCTCGCCAAGCCGCTCCGCCAGGCTGGCCCGGTCTGCCTCCAGCACTACATTGACGCCACCGGAGAGATCGAGCCCCAGCTGGATTATCCGGTCACGGATCGACTGCAGCTGCTGGATGCGGTCGCGATGATGCGACTCGATGGCCTCAAACGCCTCCCGCTCGCTGCGGAAACCGGCGAGCACGTCGCGGACCACCCAGGTTGAAGGCAGATCGCGTTCTTCCAGGCGGTAGTTCTCGCGGGCTGTATCGATCAGGAACCGATACTCCTCGGGCAGTTCGCTCTGCGGCGATTCGGTAGATAACTCCCGTAGCTCGAGCAACGTAGTGCGTGCCTGATCCTGGGCGTACTCGCGCACCTGGGTGCGCGACAAACGTGCCAATTCCTGTTCCTGAGGCGAAAGCAGGAAATACCAGTTAACCGTTGGCCAGACGAAAAACCCACCGATGATGATTAACACCAGCACGGTGAGGAGCCGGACTCGCTTACTCATATGATTCTATCTCTCCGGAAACCAAAATGTCGGCTATTCCTCGTCCGAGGCGTCTTCAGTGGTATCCTTTTCCTTCTGTGGCTTCGAACCGCTGCGCTTATCGACAACATTACCGATAGCCGACCGGTTAAACTCGATCGAAGTATTGGAATCCACCTTGAGCACCACGCTGTCTTCTTTGAGTGACTGGATTGTGCCGCGCATGCCGCCAATGGTCACAACCCGGTCACCCTTGCGCAACTGACTGAGCATCTGCTTGGTCTCTTTCTGGCGCTTGCTCTGCGGTCTGATGATCAGGAAGTAGAAAATCAGAAAAACCAATCCGAATGTTACCAGTGTCGGCACAATTGAAGCCGGCCCACCTTGAGCTCCACCGGCCGGCGGCGCCATCAACAGCGGAAGATTATGAAAGATTGTAGCCATGATTATATTGTCCTTCGTTGAGATTTCGACAACCGTAGCACACAACGACAGCGGCAGTCAATAAAGGGCTCGATATTGCAAACCGGGGCTCCGGGACAGTCCCGGCCCGGTCAGACCGCCAGGGTTCGGGTGATTCCCTCGGGTACCTCGAAGACGCCGAACAGACGCTTGAGGGCAATTTCCGAGGAAGCGTCAAAAGTGGTGTGCCGGCGCATATATGCCAACAGCTGCTCCATCTCCTGCGCGTCTGCAGCGTAGAGCGCTGAACAGAACGCCTGGCGATAGAGACCCTTCTCGACCAGCTCCATTGTTCCGAGCGATCGATAGCGCTTGCGGCTGCGCGCGTCTACCACGGCCGTGTTACCCTCAAAGCCGATCGTAAATACAAAGTCTTCACGCTTCATTATGCTGACCCACTACCCTAAAGATACGGCCCAAAACCAAAAAGGGGAAGCCGTAATGGCTTCCCCGTTGTAAAGCGGCGACAAATTACATCATACCGCCCATGCCGCCCATGCCGCCCATTCCTCCAGGAGGCATTCCGCCGCCACCGGAACCGTTGTCCTTCTCCGGCAGATCGGTAATGGCGCACTCGGTGGTGAGCAACAGCGCAGCAATTGACGCAGCATTCTGCAGCGCGCTGCGAGTGACCTTGGCGGGATCGATGATACCGGCCTTCACCATGTTGACCCATTCCATCTTGGCAGCGTCAAAGCCGGTGCCCTTCTTTTCGGTCTTGGCGCGCTCGGCGATGATCGACCCGTCGAGACCGGCGTTAATGGCGATCTGGCGCATCGGCTCTTCCA
Organism: Spirochaetaceae bacterium; assembly: GCA_007693325.1. Taxonomy (GTDB): domain Bacteria; phylum Spirochaetota; class Spirochaetia; order DSM-27196; family PWMO01; genus PWMO01. The sequence continues at coordinate 31,694 of REDW01000072.1, read as the reverse complement.
GTGCGCGCTTGACGATGCGGAAGCCGACTCGCTCATCCTCGGGCATTTCGGTTGCGTTGAGCTTGTCGAGCGCTTCGATTGCCTGTACCAGCGTCACACCACCACCGGGGATGATACCCTCTTCGATAGCCGAGCGCGTGGCAGACAGCGCGTCTTCAACACGGTGCTTTTTCTCTTTGAGCTCGACTTCGGTTGCCGCGCCCACGTTGATAACCGCAACACCTCCGGCCAGTTTCGCCAGGCGCTCCTGCAGCTTCTCGCGGTCGTAGTCCGAGGTGGTTTCTTCGATCTGAGCCTTGATCTGGCCGATGCGATCCTTGATATCCTGAGCCTTGCCGGCGCCGTTGATGATCGTGGTATTCTCTTTGTCTACCTTGACCGAGTTAGCCGTGCCGAGTTGGCTGATGTCGGTGGTCTCCAGCTTCAGCCCGAGCTCCTCGGAGATGACCTGGCCACCGGTGAGAGTTGCGATGTCTTCGAGCATCGCCTTACGACGATCGCCAAATCCGGGCGCCTTGACCGCAACCGCCTGCAGCGTACCGCGGATGTTGTTGACAACCAGAGTAGCCAGCGCTTCGCCTTCGATGTCTTCGGCGATGATCAGAATCGGTTTGGACTGCTGAGCAACCTTTTCCAGCACGGGCAGCAGGTCTTTCATGCTCGAGATCTTCTTGTCGTGGATCAGAATGTAGGGCGTCTCGAGCACTGCGGTCATGTTGTCTTTGTTGGTTGCAAAGTACGGCGAAACGAAGCCGCGATCGAACTGCATACCCTCGACAAACTCGGTGGTAGTCTCGATCGTCTTGGACTCTTCAACCGTGATCACACCGTCTTTGCCGACCTTCTCCATTGCTCCGGCAATTTCCTCGCCGATCTCCATGTCGGCGTTAGCCGAAATGGCGGCAACCTGGGCAATCTCTTCCTTGTCCTTGATTACCTTCGACATCTTGGCGATTTCACCCACGGCAACCTGAACCGCGTGGTCGATACCGCGTTTGATTCCCATTGGGTTGATGCCGGCGGCGACACTCTTGAGACCCTCTTTGACGATGCTCCACGCCAGAACCGTGGCGGTTGTGGTACCGTCACCGGCTACGTCGTTGGTCTTGGTCGCTACTTCTTTCAGAAGCTGTGCACCCATGTTTTCGAACGGGTCTTCGAGCTCGATCTCTTTTGCGACCGATACGCCGTCCTTGGTTACCGTAGGAGCTCCGAACTTCTTGTCCAGCAGAACGTTTCTGCCTTTTGGACCCAGGGTAACGCGAACTGCGTTAGACAGTCTTTCTACCCCGCGCAAGAGCGATCGGCGTGCCTCTTCGTCGAACAATAGCTGTTTGGCCATATCAACACCCTCTCTTCTTTGATTTCCTAAAGATTTCTTCACACGTGATAAATCTGGTTGATTGTTGCGTGTTCGCGGGAAAGATACAAAGGAATAGCGTATTCATCAACTGAATTTTGCAAGAAAAGTTGTCTATCGTGAAGATTGATTGACTTTTTGCCTGCCTGTGGTAGAAATACAGTCATGAAACGGCGTTTAGCTCTCGCCCTGCTGTTCCACACGCAGCAGCCGGACGCCCAGACGACAGCCGGCTCCGATGCCATTGAGCAGCTGCTGCAGTGGCCGAAGTTTGCCGAGGCCGGGGTAACGTGGAGCTTTCCGACCAGGCTGCTGGAACACCACCAGACGCCGATCAGCCGCACGCTTGACCTGATCCGCTCGCGCTGCCGTCAGGGATTCGACAGTCTGGCTGCGTGCGGCTACAGCGGTGTACCGCACGGGGCGCTGCTGGAAGCCGAGCTCAAGCGTGAACTGTCTTGGGCAATGCGTAACGCCTGGGGAGACGGGCTGGGCGCACACTTCGGTGTTGAGCACCCCGGATTCTTCCACGCGACCGCAGACCTCGCGCGGGGAGTAACGCTGCAGCGCTACCAGGACAGCTTTGCCTTTGTTGCCGCCGGCTTCGATTCCGCCGGAAGCGCTCCACTGGGAGAACTGATTTTCTACGGTGAACAGCGCCGTTACCGTGTTGCCGGCGCGGACTGGACCGGCCTGCTCAGCGGCATGACAGAGGCAGCAGCCGCCAGGGTGGTTCGCAGGCTGGCGCGCGCGTTGAGACGCGCTGCAAAGCGCTCCCCGTCGGCTGTGCTGCTGATTCACTTTGGTAATCCGCAAGACGGGCTGCCGCTGCGCCGCCTGCAGCAACTGCTGCAGGCGGTTGCAAAGCGCACGTCGCTGCAGCTGGTCCCGCTCAGCCGGGACTTCATTGCCTCCTGTGATGAGGACCACCACGCTGCGCCGGTTATCGACGTGGTGCAACCGGACCCGGTTACGCCGCAGTTGCTGCACGCGGTCCGCCGTGCTGCACAGCAGCGCCACGGGCGGCAGACCGCAGGACAAACTCACTCGATCCTGAGCCTGCTGTGCAGCGACATTGGCGCAGAAAACGGAGCAGAACGGCACGCAGTCTCCGACGTGGACATTTTGTCGGATCGCGAATATGTCGCCAGCATGATGGGGTCAGCCACGTTGAGCGAAGAAGGCATTGCCGCCTGGTTTGATAACGGCGCGCTGTGCCGCATAGACAGCGATGAGTACTCGCTCCTGTCGCGCCGCCCATCGCTCGGCTGGATCGAGTTCCGCGGCAAGCGCTGCACCATGAGCGTCGAAAGCGCTTTCTCATTTGAATCGCGCCACGCGCGCGGGCTATCGACCTACGCATCGCTGGTGGATCCGGCGCTGCAACAGCCCGGCAGCCTGCAGATGGACGCCCTGTTTATCGAAAACAGCGGCTGGCTGCTGCTGGACCTGCACTTCACCACGCCGGTGGCGGCTTCAGACGCGCCGGTAGTGCGGCTTTCACCGCTCGAGGTCGCGCTCTATGAGTGCGCGGTCGGGCAGTGGATTGAGATCGAAAGCGTCTACCCCGACGGCAGCCAGGGAGCCGCCTATATCGAAGCCGGACATAAGCCGGCGCGCAGTACCATCTGGGGTAGCCTCTTCCGGATCCGCTGGCAGGACAGGGTACTGTCGCTGGGCTACCCGGCATTGAACGGGCCGATTGTTGCACCGGTAACCGTAGAGCTGACCCCGGCGGGAAAACGCTGCTGCCGCATAGGGGTGCACGTTGCCGGTTGCCTGGAGCGGCCGGATCTGTCGCGGGCCAGCCAGCAGCGTGTGACGCTCTGTCTGGCACCCGGCGAGCCCGATACCGATATCGTCAGCACTCCACCCGAGCGGCTGCGCGCGGCACTGCTGCAACCAAAGCAGACCGGCTAGCGCGTGTAGATCAGCTCATCGGGCTGCAGTAGAGCAACACGGCTACCGTCACCGCGCAGCACCTCCAGAGTCCCGTCGGCAGCAACGCCGAGAATCTGTACGTGCGCAGCGGGGCCGCGGCAGCGCAAACCGGCCGTCAGGCCGCGTCGGTAGAGACGGCCGTTGACCGCTGAGCGCCAGGCGGGGTCACGCAGGCTCGTTTCCAGGCAGCTCAGCAGCGAATCGAGAACCGTAACGCGGTCGAGTGTGCGCCCGGTAGCCAGAGCCAGCGAAGTGGGGCCCGGCGGCGGCGCGCGGTCTGCCGCCGGGCCTGATTCTGCCTGCAGCTCACTGAAATCGGTCTGGTTGACGTTCAGTCCAATCCCGATGTGGAACCTGCCGCCGGCCCCTTCGCACAGAACGCCGCACAACTTGCGGCCGCACACCAGCACATCGTTGGGCCACTTGATGTCAACGTCGGTCTCCGCCACACCGAGCACGACCGCCGTGCGGGCAACCGCAAGGCCCGCGCGCAATGGAATCGAGCCGATCTCGGAATGTCGGCCGGCCGGTGTAGCCGCGGCGCGCGATACCGTCAGCGTCAGCAGCAGGTTTTCAGCGGCCCTGGCGTGCCAGCTGCGGCCGGCTCCGCGGCCACGTCCGGCGTGCTGGAGATCCGCCCACAACACGGTACCGTCGGCGGTCTGGGCCGGCAGGCTGCGCGCATCGTCCATAGTGGAGCCGGTTTCGCTGCAGTGGTATAGCGGTGCCGTCCGGAAGGCCGAGGAGTAAGCAAAGAGTGAATAGTGCGACGGGACCATAGTGCTACAGTATAACTGAAAGCAGGCAATCCGGCGATCAATTGCAATTCGCAAGTGAAAACCGCATACTTGCTACGCCATGGATTACAACCCGTTTCGTGAAGGTCTTGGTCACTCTCATCGCTCTGGTCCGGTAACGGTGGTGATTTTCGGCGTTACCGGAGACCTGACCCGCCGCAAACTGCTGCCGGCACTGTTTGCCCTCTATCGCAAAGGGGTCTCACGGCTGAAGGTGGTAGGCTTTGCGCGCCGCGACTGGGGCAGCGACGGGCTGCGGCAGCGCGCCGATGAGATACTGCACGCAACTCCCGACGCCACCGATGAACAGCGTGCGGCGTTTCTGCAGCAGCTGGAATACGTACAGTCCTCGTTTGACCAGGCCGAGGGATATCGCACGCTGTCCGAGCTGCTGCAGTCCGGTGGCGACCGCCTCTACTATCTGTCAACGCCGCCGCAGAACTACGAGACAATCATCACGCAGCTGGGCCAGGCCGGGCTGAACAACAGCAGCAGCGGAACCGTCCGCATTGTAGTCGAGAAGCCGTTTGGACGTGATCTGGACTCCGCGCGCGCTCTGAACCGGCTGCTGGCACAGTTCTTTGGGGAAGAACAGATCTACCGCATCGATCACTACCTGGGCAAGGAGACGGTACAGAATATCATGCTGCTGCGCTTCGGCAACGGTATATTTGAGCCGCTTTGGAATCATCGCTACGTGGACCACGTCCAGATTACGGTAGCCGAACGGCTGGGCGTTGAAGGCCGCGGCAACTACTACAACGCATCCGGTGCGCTGCGTGACATGGTTCAGAACCATATGTTTCAGCTCTTGAGCCTGACGACGATGGAACCGCCCATTGACCTGAACGCCGATTCCATCCGCGACGAGAAGGTAAAGATCCTTCGCAGCATCCGACCAATAGCGTTCGGCGACCTCGACACCTATAGCTGCCGCGGACAGTACGACAGCGGCTACTACGACGGGGAGCCTGTTCCAGGCTACCTGCAGGAAGAAGGCGTAGCGCCGGATTCGCAAACCGAGACCTTCGTAGCGTTGAAACTGTTTCTGGATAACTGGCGCTGGTCGGGAGTTCCGTTCTATCTTCGCTCCGGCAAACGCCTGCGGCGCAAGGTGAGTGAGATTGCCATATCGTTCCGCAGCCCTCCGCTGGAGCTCTACTCCAACCGGCATCCGAGCATGACCCGCAACACGCTGATCATCCGCATCCAGCCCGAGGAAGGGATCACCCTGACGGTCAACACCAAGATACCGGGCCACACCACCGACATGCGCCCGGTCAACGTTGACTTTGCCTACGGCTCGGCGTTTGGCGAGACAACACTCGAAGCCTACGAGCGGCTGCTGTTCGACGCACTGGTGGGCGACTCGACACTCTATACCCGGCGCGATGAAATCGAGGCTTCGTGGCAGTTTATCACCAGGCTGCTGGAAGGCTGGCAGCGCAGTGAGACGCAGCCGCAGCTCTACGAGCCCGGCTCTTCGGGGCCGCAATGCGCGCGCGACCTGATGGCCGCCGACGGGCGCCGTTGGAGAAAGCTATGATCTTTGACCCGGCCCGAATCGAGCAGGAACTTTCTGAGATCATGGTGCGCAACAGCCCGACCGAAGCTCGCGCCAGTCTGCTGAACCTGGTAGTCTTCAGCACCGCCGACAGCAAACCGCAGGCCGACGCGATGCTCGATGCGGTACTCGGCAAGCGCGCCGCGCGTGTGATCCACATCACCGGCAGCGACACTCCCGAGAGCGACGTCACCGTCTCTGCGCGCTGCTACCTCGACCACAGCAATCGCAGCGTCTGTCTGCAGGAGGTTGTTATCAGCAATGGGCGTGACGGCATCGGCGCTGCGGTTTCATCGTGGGCACCCCTCTTGATCCGTGACATTCCGGTCTACGTTGTGTGGCTCGACACAATCTCCGGCGAGCGGGATCTGTTGCCAAAAACCGTTGACCTGGCCGACACGCTGGTATTCGACAGCGAGTGGACACTGCGTATCGAGCAGGATCCGCGGCGGCTGTTCGCGCGACTGGCCGACCTGTCTCACAACAACGTTGCGCTGTGCGATATCGCCTGGCACCGCGTGCTGCCGCTGTGCGCCGTCACAGCCGACTGTTTCGATAATCCTCAGCTGCAGCAGCAGGTTGAATCGATCGCTGCGGTGGAGCTCGACGGTGCCCCGCCGCAGTTTGCCGCGCTCTACCTGGGATGGTTTGCATCGCGCCTGCACCTGCTTGCAGCAGAAGACAGCGCGCCGGATAGTTCAGCACCGCTGATCCAGTGGAACCTCAGCGCTGCGGAAAACCGCCGCGTCCGCCTGTCGCACAGCGCGGCACGACCGATAGAAGACGGCATGCAGGTGAATATCCGCTTCAGCGGCGCTGCCGACCTGCAGATCCGCGCGCTGTCAGGAGGCTGCGCCGAGGTTGAAGACGATACTGAATCTTCCACCTGCGTACTGCCGCAGCCCAGCGACGGCGAAATCCTGCTGAAGGAGATCGACGGAATGCGCCACGATCATATTTATGCAGAAACCGTGCGGCGTATTGATACTTTTATGTAAAATCCGTACTGTGATAATCTATAGACGATATCGAAGCGGAGTTTTTCGATGAAAGAGAGACCACTGCGGCTGCAGGCGATCAAGAAGATCATTCGTGCAAACCGCATAACGAGTCAGGAACAGTTGCTGCGCCATCTCAACGAGCAAGGCTTCCACGTGACGCAAGCAACGCTCTCGCGTGACCTCAAGTTGCTCAAAGTGGGTAAGATTGCCGAGGGACCCACCGGATACGCCTATACGCTTCCGAGCGAGGAGGAGCGCCGCGAGTCGGAGCGTAGTTACGTCCAGGATTTTCTGCGCGGATATGTTTCAATAGAGCTCTCGGGGCCGGCCGCGGTTGTTCGCACACTCACCGGCCATGCCGATAGCGTTGGCTTTGCGCTCGATAACCTGAGTATTCCGGAGATCCTCGGCACCGTTGCCGGCAACGACACCGTGATTGCCATCCTGCGCGAAGGTACAACGCGTGAAGCTCTGCTGCTGAAGCTCAAAGAAAAAGCTCCCGAATTCGAGGAATAGCCGATGCGCGTTGCCGTACTGGGATCTACCGGGTACACCGGTATGGTCCTGCTCAGGATACTATCGCAGCATCCCCAGGTCCGCACGGTGCTACCGGCTTCGTCTTCCAAACCCGGCAGCACCCTGAGCGAGATCGATCCGGGCCTGGCAACCGCGCTGCGCTCGCGTTGCGATGGTGTTCTGGTCAGTATCGAAAGCGCGGTAGCAGCCCAGCCCGACGTTGTCTTCTCTGCGCTGCCGCACCTGAAGTCGGCCGAGTTATGCGAACCGTTCTTCAACTCCAGCGTTGTGATAGATCTTTCGGCCGACTTCCGCATATCCGATGCTGCGCTTTTTGCGCGCGCCTACGGTCAGCCGCCACCGCGTAGAGATCTGCAGCTCAAAGCGTGCTACGGTCTGTCGGAGTGGTACGAGAAAGAGATCCGCAGCGCCGACATAATTGGCAATCCCGGTTGCTACCCCACCGCTACGCTGCTTCCGCTGCTGCCGCTGGCGCGCAAGGGTCTCATCCAGGGGAAAGTCGTGGTCAACGCATTTTCGGGGATCTCGGGTGCAGGTCGCAAAGAGAGTGTCAACCTGCTGTTCAGCGAGCGCACGGAAAACGTCAACGCCTACAGCCCCGGTACACTGCATCGGCACTGGTCGGAGATACATTTTCACCTTTCGCGCTCGGGCAAACAGCTGTCTGTTCTATTCACACCGCACCTGGTACCGATCAAGCAGGGCATCGGCGTGACCACTTGCTGCACGCTGCGTAAAGGCGTCACATCAGAAACAGTAGCCGCGGCGTTCAAAGAGGCGTACGGGACCAGGCCGTTCATCCGCCTGCTGGGCGAGCGTATTCCCCAGACACGCTGGGTCCGCAACTCCAACCGGTGTGATATAGGCTGGCATGTAGAGAACCAGGAGCTGCTGCTGTTCTCCGCAATCGACAATCTGGTAAAAGGAGCCTCGGGCCAGGCAGTGCAGAACATGAACCTGCGCTTTGGTTTTGATGAATCCGAAGGCTTGCGTAGTTACGGCGAGTTCTGATCGGCTGCCGCGCCGGACTGGCCATCAATCTCAAACAAACACGAGACCCGTATGAAAGAGAAACCAACCGTAGTCATAAAAGTCGGCGGATCATCAGCCGAGGATCAGAGGACCTTCAGTGAGTTTCTAACTGAGCTGGGCCAACTGCGCAGCCAGGCGGCCGTAGTGCTGGTGCACGGCGGTGGCGCCAGGGTCAGCGCACTCGGCCGCATACTCGGTATCGAGCCGGTTTTTGTCGATGGCGTTCGCATGACCAGTGTGGCCGAGATGGACGTGGTCGACATGGTCCTGTGCGGTGCGGTCAACAAGCGGATTGTGCGGGCTCTGGTTGCGCGCGGCGTGCCGGCGGTAGGAATCTCGGGCTCTGACGGTGCGACCTTCCTTGGAACGCCGATATCAGATCCCCACGGTGAGCCGAGCCGAACCGGCAGAGTGCACCGCTGCGATCCAACGCTGCTGACCACGCTGCTGTCTGCCGGCTACCTGCCGGTCATGGCCTCAACCTTCACCGATGGTGACGGCGGTGGGCTCAACCTGAACGCCGATGACGCAGCGCTTCAACTGGCTATCGCGCTCCACGCGGACACGCTGCTTTTTCTGTCGGACACCGCGGGGATCCTCGCCGGGGACGGCACTCCAATCGAGCGCCTTGCGGCTGCCGCCGTGGAAGCGCACATTGTAGATGGAACCATCAGCGGCGGCATGGCGGTGAAGTCACGGGCTTGCGTCCACGCTTTGAATAACGGCGTAAAAAAGATTATCATAGGCCGCTATACTCAAGCCGGCTCGCTGCAGCACCTGTTGCTGGCCCAGTCGGGAACAAGGATCGAGCATGACTGAGACTTCACCCTTTTCCGGTGAGCACAACCTGCCGCGCAACTACGCTGCCGACCTGCTGACAATCGACCACGGAGACGGTGTCTGGCTCTTTGATCGTGCCGGCAATCGCTATCTCGATATGGGCGCCGGTATCGCTGTCAACGCGCTGGGATACGGCCGTGACGACCTGGCCGATATTGCCGCGGCCCAGATGCGCAGGCTGATCCACGTTTCCAACCTTTATACTACTGAACCAACACTGCGGCTGGCGCAACGCCTGAGCCAGGCGCGGATCGGTGCCTGGGACCCGGACTTTGCAGCGGTACACTTCGGCAACAGCGGCGCAGAGGCCAATGAAGCTGCGGTCAAGTACGCGCGGGTCTACGCGCATCGCAGCCACGGAGGCAGCAAGCACAAACTGCTCAGTTTTCACAACGGGTTTCACGGGCGCACGATGGGCGCGCTGTCGCTGACACACAACCCAAAGTACCGCGAGCCGTTTGAGCCGCTGGTTCCCGGATGCGTTTACGCGCCGTTCAACGACGCGGCTGCCCTGGAACAGGTCCTCGATGACAGCTTCGCGGGCGTGATTGTGGAGGTTGTGCAGGGCGAAGGCGGGCTGTCAAACATGACGCCCGAGTTTGCCCAGGCGTTGAACCGGCTCTGCCACACCCACAAGGCGATTCTGATAGCCGATGAGGTTCAGACCGGCCTTGGCCGTACAGGACATCTTTTTGCCAGCGAAACTGTAGCGCTGCGGCCGGACATCGTTTCACTGTCAAAGCCGCTTGCCGGCGGGCTGCCGCTGTCGGCAACCCTTATCAGCCGCCGCATTAACCAGCAGCTGAACCTCGGCGATCACGGTAGCACGTTTGGCGGCGGCCCGGTGACAACCGCGGTGGCGCTGCGCGTGTGGGAGATCGTCGACGATTCGGCCTTTCTGGCCGATGTGCGCCATCGCGCGTCGCATCTGGAACACCGGCTCTCGCAGCTGCAGCAGCGGTTTCCGTTTGTGGGCAAACCGTGCGGGATGGGCCTGCTGCGCGGACTGCCGATCGGCGCCGGGCAACGGCTGGCCGATATTATGACCGCCATCCTGGACAACGCGCGCGAAAACGGCTTGCTGGTATTGCGCTCGGGCTCGAATGTCATTCGGATTGCCCCGCCGCTGGTGATTTCTGAGGGCGAAATTGACGAGGGCTGCTCAATACTGGCATCAGTGCTGGAATCCGTGGCGGCACAATTTAAAGGAGACCTGTATGAGTGATCAAGAGATTCGCAAGATTGTTCTGGCTTACTCCGGCGGGCTGGATACCTCCATCATTATCCCGTGGCTGCGCGAGAACTACAACAACGCTGAAGTAATCGGCGTCTGTACCAACGTCGGGCAGGAAGAAGACTGGGACGGCATGGAGCGCAAGGCCAAGGCCTCCGGCGCTTCAAAGCTGCACATCATCGATTGCCGTGAAGAGTTTGTGCGCGACTTCCTGTTCCCGCTGCTGCGCGCCGGAGCGGTCTATGAAGGCAAGTATCTGCTGGGCACCTCGATTGCGCGCCCGCTTCAGGCCAAACATCAGGTCAAGGTAGCGATAGCCGAGGGGGCCGACGCCGTGGCGCACGGCTGTACCGGCAAGGGCAACGACCAGGTGCGCTTTGAGCTGACCTATAAGGCGCTCGGTCCGCACCTGCACGTGATTGCGCCGTGGCGCGTGTGGAACATCCGTTCGCGTCAGCAGGCAATTGACTACGCGCGCGCGCACGATATACCGCTCGGGAACATCTCCGAGAAGAACATTTACTCGCGCGACTGGAACGTATGGCACATGAGCCACGAAGGGGGCGAGCTTGAGAATACCTGGAACCGCCCCGCGGAACCGATGTACCAGCTCACCAGGTCACCGCAGGACGCCCCGGACAGAGAAACCGAGGTGGTCATCGACTTCGAGAAGGGCATACCGGTTGGGATCGACGGCCAGCGGCTCAATCCGCTGCCGCTGCTGCAGCGCCTCAACACGCTGGGTGCAGACAACGGCGTAGGACGCGTTGACGTAGTCGAGACCCGTCTTGTCGGCATGAAGAGCCGCGGCGTGTACGAAACCCCCGGCGGTACGATCCTCAACATTGCGCTGCGCGAACTGGAAATGATCACCATGGACTTTGAAACCCTGGCGATGAAAAACACAATGGCGCTCAAGTACGCCGACATCGTATACGCCGGCAAGTGGTTCACCCATTTTCGCGAGTCGATGGATGCCTATATGAGCAAGGCCGCTCAGTACGCAACCGGCAGCGTGCGAATCACGCTCTACAAGGGAAACGCCATCGTGACCGGCCGCAAGTCGGACTACTCGCTCTACCTGGAGGACCTGGCGTCATTCGGAGAATCCAGTTACGACCACAGCGACGCCAGCGGCTTCATCAAGCTCTACGGCCTGGCCACCGGCGTTGGCGCAATTGTGCACCGCGACATGGAAGCCGATGAAGGTCCGGCCCGCGAGATGAGGGAGATGGCGAGCTTCCACGAGAAGTAGTGCTGGTTCTTGACCACAATCAGCCTTCAAGGAGCGTACTATGAAGAGTGTCACCTGGAATAACCTGAGCAACAGCCGCAGCTTTGCCCGACTGCGGACGCTGCCGCGTCCGCAGCAGAAACCGGTTGAGAGCGCAGCGGTCGGGGAACAGGAGATTCCAATCACCGATGCGCTGCGCTACAACTACGCCGCCAAAGGCGTCACTACCGAAATTGAGCACGCGCTGGCAGCAGTGGCTGAGGAACAACAGTGTATAGACAAGTTTGAGGCCCTGGCGGCCGGCGAAGTTATCAACAGCGGTGAGCAGCGGATGGTGCTGCATCATCTGACGCGCGGGCAACTGATGCAATCCCTGCTTGAATCCGCCGACGGGCTGGCGCAGTTCTACGACCAGCAGCACCGTCGCGTTGCAGACTTTGCTTCAGCGGTTCACCAGGGCCGGATCAAGGGGTCTACCGGTAAACCGTTCGACACCGTTGTGCAGATCGGTATCGGCGGATCGGACCTCGGCCCACGGGCTATCTACCTCGCGCTGAAGAACTACGCGCTGGCTTCCGCTGAGGGATTGAAGATGCGGGCGCACTTCATCTCCAACGTCGACCCGGACGATGCCGCCGAGGTGATGTCACAACTGGACCCGCAGACCACGCTGTTTATCCTGGTTTCGAAAAGCGGCACAACCCAGGAGACCCTTACCAACGAGGCGTTTGTGGTTGAACTGATGCAGCGCGCAAAGATTGCAGGGCTCCAGCCGCATAAGCACATGATAGCGGTTACCTCTCAGACCAGCCCGTTGGCGTCATCGGATAGCTATCTCGACGCCTTCTTCATTGACGATTACATCGGTGGCCGCTACTCCAGCACCAGTGCGGTTGGCAGCACCATTCTGACGCTGGCTCTCGGCGAACGAATTGTAGCGGAGTTTCTGCGCGGCGCGCACGACGCCGACCGCAGCGCACTGAACAGGAACGTGCGCAGCAACGCCGCGTTGATGGACGCACTGATCGGCATCTATGAACGTAACATCCTCGGTTATCCTGCCACGGCGGTACTGCCCTACAGCCAGGCTCTGTCGCGCTTCCCGGCGCACCTGCAACAGCTGGACATGGAGAGTAACGGCAAGAGCGTCAACCGTTACGGCAAAGCCATCGACTACTCCACCGGGCCGATCATCTTTGGAGAGCCGGGAACCAACGGCCAGCACAGTTTCTATCAGCTGCTGCACCAGGGAACCAACATCGTACCGCTGCAGTTCATAGGCTTTCAATCGTCGCAACTGCAAACCGACATCACCGTTGACGGTTCCACCAGCCAGAGTAAGCTCAACGCCAACCTGGCGGCGCAGATCGTCGCGTTCTCACACGGCAAGAGCGATGCCGATCCCAACAAGAGCTTCAGCGGTGGACGCCCGTCCAGCCTGCTCTACGCAGAGCGTCTTACGCCACACACGCTCGGCGCGCTGCTGGCCCATTACGAAAACAAGGTGATGTTCCAGGGGTTCCTGTGGAACATAAACAGTTTTGACCAGGAGGGCGTTCAGCTCGGCAAGCTGCTTGCCAAGCAGCTTCTATCCGGCCACGCCGATGGTGCACTGGGCGCGTACGCCTCGATGCTACAGGTATAGCCGTGGTCTCAACTGCACGGTCTCAACGGCGCAGCGAGCTGACAACCACACCGCCGATTGCTCCGGCGGCACCGGTGAGCAGGATATTGCGACGGATCTCCGGGACACGCCGCGCCGCCTCGCCGATACGCCCCAGCAGGCCCTCGGCCGGTGTGAGCAGAGTTTGAATGGGCAGGTACGACCCGCCGCTACGCGCGAAGATCAGATAGCCCACTACCAGACCCAGGGCTCCAAAAATCAGCAGTGCAGTGATGGTTCGATTCACAGCGCTTCCTCCAGCAACCAGTGTTTCACCAGGTCCCAGACCTCGGTTCGGTTTGTCTCGTGGTAGAGCTCGTGGCGCGCCTCGTCAAACAGCCGCAGCGTCACACGCCTGCCGCCGGCGCGCCGGTAGCGCGCCGCAACCGCTTTCACGGCGCGACCAAAGCCTCCAACCGGATCGGCAGCACCGGATATCAGCAGCATCGGCACGCATGCGGGTGTAGCCGCGGCGGCGCGACTACTGTTGGTACGAAGTGTTGCGCGCAGCAGATCAACGTAGAATCCGCTTGAGCAGACGAAGCCGCACAGCGGATCGTTTGCGTAGGCGTCAACCGCCGACGGTTCACGCGACAGCCAGTCAAATGCGGTCCGCGCGGGCCGGAATCGCCTGCCGTACGAACCGAAGGTGAGCCGGTCCAGTTCGCGCGCCGCACTGCGGGCGCCACGAACATGACGTAGCCCCAGTGCGTAGAGCAGTCCCAGTCTTCCAGCCGGACCGGGATGACCAACGGTACCGGAGAGCACCACCGCGTGCAACCGCGCTGCGTGATCACTGTAGCGCTGCAGGTAATCGCGGATCACCAGTGATCCCATGCTCTGGCCAAGAAGCACCAGCGGCACCCCGGGGTAGCCGGAACGAAGCTGGTCGATGACACAGACCAGATCCTTGACCAGCAGCGTGAAGCCGTCATCGCTGGAGATAAATCCCAGGGAACCGTCCGCTGCCGCCGCCGGTCCGTGACCGCGTTGGTCGTAGCCATAGCCTGCCGCGCCGATTGCAGACAGCGCTACCGCGGTTGCCGCGTAGCGCTGTGCGTGTTCGGCCATGCCGTGGACAAACAGCGCTATCATGCGCGGCAGCTCGGCCGCTGCCGGCTCAGCCAGCCGGTAACCGTGCAGCAGTTGGCCGCCGAATCCACTGAATGTCAGGTGATGCTCCGGCCGCGGTTGGGGCTGCAGGCTGACAGCGGTTTCGCTCATAGCACAGCGTGCGCTTACTTGCGCTTGGGCATCGGAAGGTAGGGATATACCTCCCGCGCCAGAGTCACCGTCACCAATGGCATGGTAGTGCCGACTATCTCGTACTGCATCTGCGTTCCTCCCGACTGCAGCACACTATAGTGCGCTGCGCCGGCAAAAACAAGCATAGCACAGCGCAACGTTGCATCGCCCGTTTGTTGCATGCAATTAGTAGGCTTGGAGCAGCGCGCGTTTCGTGCTATAATGTGGCATTCCATATCCACGCCAAGGACGGACACTGTGAATCGAATTCTCGCCAAAGAGCAGCTGTCTCAGCAGGTGTTCCGCATACGGATAGAAGCCCCTCTGATAGCCGAGGAACGCAAGCCGGGCCAGTTTGTCATTCTGCAGCTCGATACCAGCTACGGAGAACGGATACCGCTGACAATTGCCGACGCCGACACCGATGAAGGCTCGATCACGCTGATCTTTCAGGCGGTGGGACGCACCACCGGGCTGCTGAAAGACTATAGCGTGGGCAACGAAATCGAAAACCTGCTCGGCCCGCTCGGCAAACCGACACACATCGAGAACTTCGGCCACGTGGTTGCCGTTGGTGGCGGTATCGGGGCTGCGCCGCTCTACCCGATAGTACAGGCAATGAAGCGCGCCGGTAACCGCCTGACGGTTGTCATCGGCGCGCGCAGCCGTGAACTGATAATCCTGGAAGCCGAGATGCAGGCTCTGGCCGATGAGCTGATAGTCTGCACCGATGACGGCAGCTACGGACGCAAGGCACTGGTTACCGATCCGTTGAAAGAGCTCTGCCGGGCCGAGCCGAGACCGGATCTGGCGCTGGCCATCGGCCCGCCGATCATGATGAAGTTCTGTGCCGATACCACGCGGCCGTTCGACGTGCCCACGG
Source organism: Spirochaetaceae bacterium (assembly GCA_007693325.1). Classification (GTDB taxonomy): domain Bacteria; phylum Spirochaetota; class Spirochaetia; order DSM-27196; family PWMO01; genus PWMO01. The sequence goes on along the minus strand of REDW01000072.1, from coordinate 16,363 downwards.
TGGTCTCGCTCAACACGATTATGGTTGACGGAACCGGGATGTGCGGTGGTTGCCGGGTAACCGTGGCCGACCAGACCAGATTTGTATGCGTCGATGGCCCCGAGTTCGATGGCCATCAGGTGGACTTCGACAATATGCTCAAGCGCCTGGGCGCCTATCGCGAGCAGGAGGAGACAGCACGGCGCGATTGCAGGATAGCGGAGGTCCAGCGATGAGCCACCAGACCCCGCAGCAGTTACAGCAGCAGGCCCTCGATATACTGGCCTCGATCGAAGGCCGGGAGCTGTCCAGGAAGGAGCGCATGCAGCTGCCGCAGCAACCGATGCCGGCACAAGACCCACTCGAGCGACGCTCCACAATGTCCGAGGTGACCTTCGGCTACAGCGAAGAGCAGGCGCAGATCGAAGCAATGCGCTGCCTGCAGTGCAAGAACGCGCCGTGTATCGACGGATGTCCGGTGCGCATCGATATCCCGGCCTTCATCAAGGCGATTGAAGATCGGGAGTACGGCGCCTCGATTGATATCATCCGTGAAGCCAGCCTGTTGCCGGCCATCTGCGGTCGTGTGTGCCCGCAGGAAAACCAGTGTCAGGCAAACTGTACCGTTGGCAAGGCGCTGAAGGATCCTTTCGAGTCGGTGTCTATCGGGCGGCTGGAACGCTACGTGGCCGATCGCGACCGGGAGCACAGCGGCGGCGGCGTTCCGGAGGTTAAACCACAAACCGGCAAGCGGGTGGCGGTTGTAGGCAGTGGCCCCGCCAGCATCACGGTAGCCGCCGATCTCAGGCGTGAGGGCCACGCGGTGACTATTCTGGAAGCGTTCCATCGCCCCGGCGGTGTGATGATCTACGGCATTCCCGAGTTTCGTCTGCCGAAGGCGATCGTTGATCAGGAAATTGAGACCCTGAAGAAGATGGGTGTCCAGATCAAGACCAACTTCCTGGTTGGCCGCACGCGCAAGCTGCAGGACCTGCTGGAGAAGGATGGATACGATGCAGTCTTCATCGGAACCGGCGCCGGTCTGCCGAAATTTCTGGGTATCGAAGGCGAGAACCTGGTAGGGGTGTTCTCCGCCAACGAGTACCTGACGCGCAGCAACATGATGAAAGCCTACGACCGCAGCCACGCCGACACTCCGATCTATCAGCCAAAGAAGGCAGCCGTCTTCGGCGGCGGAAACGTAGCTATGGATGCCGCGCGGACCGCGGTGCGGCTGGGTGCCGCGGAGGTCAACGTGATCTACCGCCGTACCCGCACGGAGATGCCGGCGCGCGCCGAAGAGGTCGACCACGCCGAAGAAGAGGGGGTGATCTTTCACTTCCTGCGCAGCCCCAAGCGCATCCTGGGGGATGAACAGGACCGCGTGATAGGGATTGAATGCCTGTCGTACGAACTGGGTGCCCCCGACGAATCCGGCCGCCGCCGCCCAATCGCGATTCCCGGCAGCGAGAGCATTATTGAACTTGACACCGTACTGGTATCGATTGGCAACGACTCCAACCCGCTGATCACCCAGACCACGCCGCAGCTTCAAGCCAATAAATGGGGCAACATCATCACCGATGAAAACGGCAGAACATCAATGGACCGCGTTTTTGCCGGTGGCGATATCGTACTCGGCGCTGCCACGGTAATCCTGGCCATGGGTGAGGGCCGCAAGGCGGCAGCGGCAATCCACGAGATGCTCAGCAGCAGCGGCTCCGCGTGAGCCGTGGGCTGCCTAGCGGCCGTAGCGCGGCGGCTGGTTGCGAGTGTAGAGCCGGTGGATGGTCTTGTCGATGTTGGCGGCTTCCGCGGTGTAGAGCTTAATTACGTAATCGCCAACCTCCTCGGGCGTCAGCCACTCATCCAGAACCTCGCTGCCGCGACCGCGCGTCTTGATTGGATGATACGCCATCAGAGAGTGAATACGGATGTTGGTAGCGTGCGCCTCCTGCTTGAGTACACGCGACATCATCAGCTGGGCGGCGGCCACAATCGAAACTACGCCCTGCTCGGGGGCAATCAGCTCGGCGGCACCGCCGTTGATCATCACGTACACGCCGCTGTTGCGCTGCTGCATGATCGATACCAGCGCGCGTATGCAGAGAAAATGAGTTGTCAGGTTGTTGTGAATCACCTGCTGCCAGTGTTCAAAAGGCATATTGTGGAGGCTGTATCCGTAGTACCAGCCACCGAGGCAGGCGACACCGAGATCCACGCGCCCGTGGCGGTTGAGTAGTTCCACGCGAAACCGTGACATCGACTCTTCATCCGAAACCGACGCGGCGATGCAGCTCAGGGTACCGCCCTCAATATCGCTCACGTACTGTTCGAGCCGCTCGCGCCTGGCATCGCTGCGATACGGAACCACAACGGTAGCCCCTTGACGCAGGAACTGACGTACCAGTCCTTCACCAACGCTGCCGGTTCCGCCGGCTACAACCACAATCGCATCACTCAGCTTCTTCATCAGCTCCCCCTCGCCCCATTGTAACGCTAAGTCGAGCGATTCCGTCAAGAAAATTCTTCATGACGACGATGCATTTTCTTGTGGATAGCGATACTCGTTGCCGTCGGGGCCGCGCAGAACGTAGGCGTCCGGTTCCGTGCGCAGTAACGCACTTTCAATCGCTACTTTGCCGCCGCCGCCGGGAAGATCGACCGCATACGTCGGCAGCGCGAGGTTGGACAGGCGCGAGCGCAGTGTGCGCATCAGTTCCAGCCCTTCGGCGATAGTGGTGCGAAAATGCGCTGTTCCGCTGGCCAGATCACCCTGGAAAAGGTAATAGGGACGCACACCCAGCCGCAGCAATCCGGTGAACAGCGCCTCGAGCACTGCTGCCCGGTTATTGACGCCGCGCAGCAGAACCGTCTGGTTGGCTACCGCCACTCCGGCGCCGAGCAAGCGTCCGATAGCCGTTGCAAATGAGTCCGTGATCTCGTGCGGATGATTGACGTGCACCACCACCCACGCCGGTAGCCGCGCTCCCAGCGCCGCGGCAAACGCCTCGGTTACGCGCTGCGGCAGGACCACCGGCATGCGCGTGCACAGCCGGATCAGGTAGTCAGCGACCTTGCGCAAGCGGTCGACCACCGCGAACAGTTCTGCGTCAGCCAGCATCAGCGGATCACCTCCGGAGAGCAGCACCTCGCGCACCTGCGGCGTCCGGCCGAGGTAATCGCAGACCTGCTCCAGTTCAGCCGGCGTGATTCGGCCGGCACCGTTGGCGGTGAAGTGGCGCCGGAAACAGTGGCGGCAATAGACCGCGCAGCGGTCATTGACCAGCAGCAGAGCACGGTCATAGTAGTGGTGCACCAGCCGGGGCGCCACGGCATAGCGCTCGTCACCGATGGGGTCCGGATCTTCGTACGCGCGAATCTCCCGCTCGGCCGGCTGAGGAACGTACTGTGCGGCAATCGGATCGCTGCCGGGATCCTCACTGGCCGCCAGACCGGCGTAGTAGCGGCTGACCCCGAGCGGTAGCTGTGTCCTGTGATGTACTTCCCGCAGCAGATCCTCAGAAAACCGGTCATGTTTCACAGAGACTACTGTGCCGTAAACCGCGCGCTTCTGCTACCCGTCTGCCGCTGCCTTGACCAGCCGCGGCGGCACCACTACCGTTAGCTATGCTCATCAGCGATTCGCTGCGCGCCGCGTGCTTTGACTACCGCTACCTTCTCGACCGCGGCTATCCCGATCAGGGCGTGCTCAAACTGGTAGGAGACCGGTACCGGCTGTCGAGTACCGAGCGCGCGATACTGCACCGCGGGGTGTTCTCAGAAGCAGCGTCCGCACGCAACAGCGAGCGGCGGGTAGCGCCGCAGAGCGCGCCGACTCCACTCTACATCGACGGATTCAATGTCCTGTTCACAGTGGCAAACTACCTGGCCGGCCGCCCCCTGGTTCTGGCAACCGATAGTTTCATGCGCGACATCGGCGGAACGCACAACCGGTTGCCGATCGACGAACGGCTGCAGCAGGTGCACAATGCGCTGGTCGCTGCAGTCAGATCAAACCATATCGAGCACTGCGAGGTGCTGTTTGACAGGCCGGTGGCGTGGAGCCTCGAACACGCTCGCCTGCTGCAAGGGCGGGGGCGGGAGTTTCGCTGTTCTGCGGTAGAGCGGGTGGATGAGACCCTGGTATCATTGCAGGACGGTAGCCTGGCCAGCAGCGATACCGGGATTATCGGGCGTTGCACACGGCCCGTTGTAGACCTGGCGGCTGCCGCGCTGTTTGAATCGTTTGCCCCTCGGTTTCTTGACCTCCGGGCACTGTTTGCGGACAATCGCCTGATGGAATGGAGAGCAAGTCATATTCTGGTCAAGAGCAAGGACCTGGCGCGCCGTCTCAGGCAGGAGATCAAGCAGGGTGCGCGGTTTGAAGAAGTAGCGCGGCAGCACTCGACCTGTCCGAGCAAATCGAAGGGCGGAGACCTCGGCTGGTTTGGTGAAGGCAAGATGGTCAAGCCGTTTGAAGATGCGGTCAGGAAGAGCGGTGTAGGATCGGTCAGCGATCCGGTGCAGACGCAGTTTGGCTATCACATCATCAAGGTTACCGGCAAGCGTTAGCGCCGCGGTGGCCGCGCCGCGCCACGATTCAACCCGAGAGCGCCTGCACTACCTCATCGGGTTGCGTGGCTTCAACGGCCGCAGCAATCATCCGGGGCCGCCGGCTGAGCGTGGCTATCGATGCCAGCAGTTGCAGATGCGGGCCACGGCTGACGGTGGGTGAAGCAATCAGAAATATCAGCTTTGACGGCTGCCCGTCGACAGCCTGAAAGTCAATTCCGCTGTGCGAAACGCCAACCGCCACGGCGATTTTCTCGGCGCCGTCGGTCTTGGCGTGCGGGATAGCTATGCCGTGCTCCATACCGGTGCTGACCGACCGCTCACGCTCGATCACATCGTTTAGTACCCTGTCCCGATCCTTGAGCTTCCCCCCGGCAGCAAGCACATCAACCAGCTCGGTGATAACTCCGTACTTTTCGGATGCGCTGACCGGCACGATAACGCAGTCGGCTTCGAGATATGAACTGAGCATGACCTCCCTCCTCCCCTCCCCGGAGGCTACGCTGCGCCGCAACTCTTCGGGAACCGTAACTTCGGTCAAGCGGCTGATTCTATCGCGCAGATGGATCAGCACTTCGTAGACCAGCGTCTTGGCCAGACCGCTGTCCCTGGCCTCGCAGGAAACTTCCACTCGCGCAGGATAGTGCTTCAAGGTAAGAAATACCTCGTCTCGGCGCAGGCGGTAGACGATTTCCGACAACTCCATGCGGTGCACGTAGAATCCGTCCTGCTCGGCGGCGCGCAGAACACCGGCAACTAGCAGTTGCGTCAGCTCTTCGTTGGGTAGATCGAGGTCGGTGACAACCCGCTCCGATCCGGCCCACGCACCGCGCGTCCCGCCACCCCCGTGGCGGAAGGCCGCGGCAATCAGGGGTGACCCGATAGCCACCGAAACCACTACCATCACAGCCATGACTTTGAAGGAGGTTGGTGAGAGAATACCGCTTGCCAGGCCGACAGCCCCGATAATCAGCGCAATCTCACCACGCGGCACCGTGCCAAGCCCAACGCGCAGCGCGCCCCAGCGGTTGAAGCCCATGGCCAGCGCCGGAACGCCGCCGCCTATGACTTTGGCCAGTCCCGAGACCAGCGCAAAACTGATTCCCGGCAGCAATACCGCCGGAGTTATCAGCACACGGATATCGATCAGCATACCCATGACCACGTAGAGGACCGGTACGAAGAACGCCGTTACCGGCGCGATCTTCTCCTCAAGAATGTCGGCAATATCGGTCCGCGAGAACGCCAGTCCCAGAATATAGGCCCCGATAATGGCCGCTACGCCAAACGTCTCAAATACAGCCGAAAGCACCAGCGCCAAGGCCACCGCCAGCACGGCAAAGACATTGGCAGAAGAAGAGCTGTGGAACGTACGCGCCAGCCACGGTGCCGCTGCCAATGCGATAGCAAATCCGCCCATCCAGACCACGAACGCCACTAGCGCAACCGGCGCGGCGTGAGCCCACGAAGTCTGCGCACCGGCCTGCGGATCCAGCGCCATAGCAGCCGCCAGCACCACGATGGCGGTGCCGTCCTGCAGCAGCGAACTACCGATAATTGCCGCACCCTCGGGACTGGTAAGCCGGTGCTGCGAAACCATGATCCGCGCCTGGACCCCCAGCGAGGTCGAGACCGACAATGCCGCAAAGAACAGCACCCGCTGATCGGTTATCGGATAGTCGAGGTAGATCACACCTACGGCAACTCCCACCAGCAACGCTGCCGCACTGCTGCCTATCGCTACCGCCAGACCGCGCCGCGTCATTCGGCGAATCAGCCCCGGATCGGACTCCAGACCCACCGCCAGAATGTGAATCACAGCACCCACCGCGGCAAAAGCGTACAGCTGCAGCGAGACCGAGAACGGCCCTTCGGCCAGCGGGAACAGACCGTCGGGAAATCCGGGAACCGCCAACGCTCCCAGCGCGTACGGCCCAATCAGCAGACCGATCGAGACCTCTCCCAGAAGCGACGGCAGGCGCAGCCGTCTGGCTGCTGCGGCGCCCAGACGCGCAAGCAGGATGATGACTCCCAGCTGCAGCAGCAGCCGCGTGATCTCATGAGTAACGGCGATGTCCCGCAATCCTTCAAACGCGTGCAGCGGCGACGCAGCCAGCAGCAGCAGCGCAATTGCTGCCCACCGTCTGCGCCTGGTTGCAGATTTCATGCTGACACTCTATAGACCGCTGCGAGCCGGCTGTCAACCGGGATATCCGCTGCCGTGCACCCCGCCAACGGCTACGCGGCTCAGAACATCGCCACTACGCCGAAGATGTTGTACATAGTGCTGCCGGCACTGGTCTGCATGTAGCTGAAGCGATAGGAGATGCCCAGCTGCCGCGTGAAGAAGACGTTGGTCATCAGCGAGGCGCGTGGGTACCAGCTGTGCGGGTCGAAGGCCGCCGAGTACTTGGCTTCCAGCTGCAGGAAGCGCAAAAGTGTGCTGCGCAGGTTGATCCCCGCCAGCGCGTAGAGGTCGGTTTCATCGAGGTCGGTTCTGACCGTCTCTCCGGGAGGAAAGGGTAAGACAAACGACAGATCTCCGCGCACAAAGTCGAGCTCGGCTCCGGCCCAGGGAAAGATCACCAGCTCGGCCCGGTCACCTGCCAGCAGGAACTGCTTGCCGGCGCGCAGAAACGGAGCAACCACGCTGTTCTGCAGCTCGAAATCCTGCAGCGGCTCGACGTTGTCGCCGGCGTCGATGTTGATGGTGATCAGCTCCAGGCCGCCGCCTGCTACCAGGTTCTGTACGGGTCCGGCATCGAAATAGAAATCGAGGTTGGAATGCAGGCCCCAGAGGGAAGCGTGGTTGACGTCAGGCGCGTGGTAGAGAAACACATTGGCCTGAAAGCTACCGGGGCGGATCCACTGCGCGTAGAGACCGAGCATCAGATCGGTGTCCTTCAGGTCGATATCATCGGGATCGTTTTCACGCTCGTAGACACTGGTAACCCAGCCGGCATAGGGCGCAACAATGCGGATATCACCCGGCTGAGCCGGCAGGCTGGAGACTCCCGAGAACAGCAAGAGTCCGGCCGCGAGCAACCCAATACGACAGGATGCCAAACGAATCTCTATATATGACTTCATGACTCGACTATAGAACAGCTGCTGCCCGATGTCCACCGCAGTGCGCAGAATAGGCGCATCCAGCTGCTACCAGGTGGCTGGATCTGATGCAACCGGCGCTGCGGCTGCCCCTACCGGCGTTGCCGGGGTGCCCCCTGCGGCCAGCGTCACGGTTGCACGCTGAACCCAAAGGTAGGCCGTTATCCCGGCAATGATATTTCCCACGGCCAGACCGCCAAAAAGCCCCGGAAGCCCTGCCAGCGCGCGGCCAAGCACGGCCAGCGGTATGTAGAGCCCCACCAGGCGCAGGTAGGCCACCGCTGCGGCTGAGAACGGGCGCTGCAAGCCATTGAATGCCGCCGCACTCACGGTAACCACGCCCATCAGGCCGAAGCTCGGCGCGAGGGTCCACAGATAGCGCGTGGTAGTAGCAATTACCGCCTGGGTGTCGTTGAACAGCTCCGCTATCGGGCGCCCGGCAGAGACAAACACCAGCGCAACCATAGCACCCCATGCCAGCGACATACCCGCAGCTACTCGGTGCCCGGTGCGTACCCTCTCCAGCGTACCGGCGCCGAGATTCTGTCCCACGAAGGGCGTGAACACCATCGAGAGCGCAAAGGTGAATACCAACGAAAAGACCTCAAGCCGCGTTGCCACGCCAAAACCGGCAACCGCTGCCGACCCAAAGCGCGAAACCAGACGCGTCACCACCGCCATGGAAATCGGCAGCGCCAGGTTGGTCAATACCGCCGGCACGCCAACAAACAGTATCCGCCGCGCGCTGCCCCAGAAGAGCTCCAGCTGCGGCCGAGCGGGAAACAGTTTCTCACGGCCAACCACCGCCAGCAGCACAATTACCAGCGTACTGCTGCGCGCAATCACCGTGGCAATCGCTGCTCCCTGAATACCCAGCGCCGGGAACGGCCCCAGGCCGAAGATCAGAAGCGGATCAATGATCATGTTCAACGTGACCGCAAACACAATCGCGGCACTGGGAGTCTTACTGTCACCGGTTGCCTGCAGAATGTTCTGTCCGATCATAGGCAGTATCACGAAGGGCATACCGAGGTACCAGACCACCATGTAGCTGCGTATCAGTTCCATAAGCTCCGGCTGGGCACCGAGCATGCGAAAGAAAGGATCGATAGTTACCAATCCAACACCGGCGATCGCTATCACCACCAGGAAAGCCAGAATATAGGCGTGCAGGGTGAGGCGCTCTGCGGAAGCGCGATCCCCTGCGCCCAGGGCACGCGATACGTTGGCAGAAGCTCCCACCCCCAACCCCGAGGCGATACTGCCGGCCACAATGACTATCGGGAAGGTGTAACTCATGGCAGCCAGCTCGAGCGCCCCCAAGCGGCCAACGAAGAAGGTATCCACCACATTAAACATGACGATGCCCAGCGCGCCGGCAAGCATCGGCACCACCAGCTTCACTAACGTGGGCCCTACCGGATCGGCAGTCAGGTTGGGGCGTTTCACACCGTACTCCGCGGGTAGTCAAACAAGCGTAGATACATCGGTTGAAGATAGTATATTGCTGCGCGAAAGCAAAGTGTGGCAGTCTGATCAACGGAGGACCGATGGCCGGGATCGTATTTCTGCGCACCGCGGATCATGACCAAATCGTTGAGTTCTACTGCCGCGAAGTAGGTATGCAGCTCTGGCTCGAACAGCCGCAGATCACCATTCTGCGCCACGAGAACCTGCTGGTCGGCTTCCAGCAGCACCTTCAGGCGGACACCGACGCGCTGCTGACCTTCTTCTATCCCACCCGTGAACAGGTTGACCTCATGTACCGGCGGCTGCAGGCCCGTGCCAGCAGCGAGCCCCGGCACAACCAGCGCTACCGCATCTACAACTTCTTTGCGCGCGATCCGGACAGCCGGCGGATCGAGTTCCAGTGCTTCCTGCACCAACTGCCCGCATGGCAGTTCAGCGGTTGACGCTGGACACGGGAATCGGCGCGTGATAGCCTTGGCGCGGGCCAGGCGACCCACAACCTTGATGGAGATAACGACAAGGACAGGCAATGGAACACGCCGTAAGAGATGAACTGAAGCAGACTATCCAGCAGACCGGCCTGCAAATGGTCCACGATGGGATGACGGTTGGAACATGGGGCAATATCAGCCTCCGTGATTTCGAAACCGGCTATATCTACATAAGCCCCAGCGGTATGGACTACACCTCGATTCAGCCACAGCACGTCGTAGTGATGACCACGGACATCGAGATCATCGACGGGGAGGCAGAACCCTCGGTCGAGCGGCACATGCACGCCGAGGTGTACAAGGCGCGCACCGATGTCGGCGCGGTCATACACACCCACCCGATCTATTCGAGTGTCTTTGGGGCGGTCTGGATGGACCTGCCCGCCGTCAGCGAGGATTTTGCCCAGATTGTAGGTTCACAAGCCCGATGCTGCCCCAACTACCAGCTGCCTGGTACCGCAGAGCTCGGTCGCGAGGCGGTTGCAACGCTGGGTGCCTACAACGCAGTAATCCTGCCCAACCACGGAGCGCTCGCGGTAGGTCCGGACATTCGAACAGCGCTCAAAGTGAGCCAGGTGCTGGAGAAGAACGCGCAAATATATCTGCTGGCGAAACTGCTGGGGACGCCGCGGCTTTTCGAACAGAAGGACATCGACACGATGCAGCAGTTTGCGCGCCAGCACTACGGCAAGAAGAACGTGGGGCTGATCTGACTCGAGTTTGACCTTTTTTGGCACCAGTTAGGGTACAATAGCGTATGGACTTCACAACACTCGTCGAACAACGGCGTAGCGTGCGCGCCTACGCCGAGACCCCGGTGCCGCGGGCGGCAATCGAGCAATGTCTGCAGGCCGCGCGCCTGGCCCCCTCGGCGTGCAACGCTCAACCGTGGCACTACGTAGTGGTCAGCGATACGGCCCGCCGAACCGAGCTGGCGCGGCTGACCGTACCCCCGGTCGGTGCCATGAACCGCTTTGCCGTGCAGGCACCGCTGATAGTTGCCGTAATAGCCGAGCGGCCCAACATCTCCTCACAGATTGGCGCCGCGCTGAAGAACAAGCCGTTCTACCTGATCGATATCGGGATCTCAGCGGAGCACTTCTGCCTGCAGGCTGCCGAACTCGGCCTCGGCACCTGCATGATCGGCTGGTTCGATGAGAAACGCACCCGGGCTCTGCTGGAGGTGCCGAAGTCCCGCCGCCCGGTGCTGCTGATCACCGTTGGCTACCCCGAAAGCGGCTCCCCGGCGCAGGCGGACCATTCGCCACAGGGTGGCAAACGGCGCAAGGCTCTTGAAGCGGTGGCCAGCACCGAGCGCTGGGGGCAACCGTGGCGTAGGTCCGATTAACAGGTCAGCGCCCGGCCCCGCGTATCGTCCGGACTATCGAGTCGGCATTTGGCGGGCAGCCGGGTACCTCGATCAGCGGAGATTCGGCGGCTGACAACTCGCGCCCTGCGCAATCACCTACCGCAACAGTGCGGCCTTTGCTGCCGGACACGTGGGGCGTGTTGCCGCGCCCAATATAGTAGTGATCCTCGCGCTGCAGCAAGCCGGCTTCGCTCAGCCGCTCGAGCGCAAAGTGCAGGTTACCGTAGCAGGTACAGCACGCGCCGCCGCTGTGCACCGTACAAGGGTAGCTGCGCAAGGGTTGGGTATCGGTTTGAAAGACCCGGTCCCCGGTGGGCCGATTCAACTCCTGCAGCCTGGGCCGGAACGTCTCCAGATCAACCCCTCGCGTCCGGGCGTAGTGGGCGATGTGGCGTACTTGCTGCGGCGCAAACCCCAGAGTGGCAGCCGCAAAGCAATCGATAGCCAGCGGATTGTATCCGGCAGCCACAACGCCGATGTTAACCGGCCTTCCACCGAGCTCGCTTGTCAGATCGCCGTAGGTCCCATCTGCAATCACAAGGTCAGGAACCACCAGGTCGGCCAGCTGTGCAATCGCACGTTCCAGGTCAACCCCGTGGAAACCGCTCTTCAGTCTGCGCGGCATCACCCCCTTGAGATTCTTCAGGCTGCACGTAACGCGAGTCTGGCTGTGCGCCTTGATCACCGGCACATTGATAAGATAGTCGCATTCGGCTACGGTCTTCGAGATAGAAAGCTCGGAAAACGGGCCGGCTGCGCGCGTTGCGCGCTGCACAAAGCGGTCGCGCTCAATGTCAAGCAGACGCACACCGTGTTTGCGCGCTATCTCGGTGTAACCGCAGATCTCGAATGCACGAGTAGCGGATTCTCCCATGCCGCTGCCGTCGGCCACGGTAATGTCATGCACGCCGTGCTCGCGCAACAGCACAATCAGCGCTTCCACAGTTTCAGGGCGAGTATTGGCGCCTAGCCATTGGCGGCGCGAGACAACGATGTTTGGTTTGATCACTACGCGCACGCCGGGCGCCAGCGCGCTGAAGGGGTCAATTGCGTTCACAAGCTGTCGCAGTGCGGGCTCAGGGTCGGATCCGTAGAACAGCGCCACATCAAACTTGTTTGCGTCAGGAGACATACCTTGTCCATTGTAACAGAGGCCAGGTCACTGGGGAAAGGCCGTCACCGGACTCGAACGGTCACCCGAGCTGCAGATCAGCGAGCGGCGCGCACGCGCAACACATCGGCTATTGCGCGTGCGATGTTGGCACCCCCGCTACCCGACGGCTCGATGGGGTTGGCGTAGTGTTCTTGGCTATTGCAGACTGCACGCAGTTCGATCACTGCTGCTCCCACCTCGTGTGCGGCGCGCTGAATGATGTCGTTGAACAGCGCCACCGCTATTCTCGCAGCAACAGCTATCTCCGGCGCGAGGTTGCCATTGTAGATTGTACAGACGGTAATCCGCAGACCAGTCCGAGACGCTTGATCCAGTAGCGCCCGATAGTCCACGCCAAACCGGCGCAGCGGTTCATCAAACGCGGACAAAGCCCGAGCAACCCGATCTACCGGCAGATCGAGCAGCCCTTGATGACTCAACGCATCATTCCCGCCACTGGAGATCACCAGATCGGTTGCAGCGTCGGGAACATCGTTCAACTGACCCGACACCTCGGAAGTGATACTGCCGTCGACGGCAAGCAGGCTAACCGCTGTCCGGGGCCCCACAATTTGCCGCAGGTGCGAAGCCACATCCGGCTGCGGCGCGCAATAGACGGCGTTGTCAAAAACCGAGTCCCCCAATAGTACGATGTGTGACATCTGCGCTCCTGTATCTAAGGTCGCCCCGGCGGGGGCTGCGGTCAATACCGGCTCGATCTGCGCGGGATGCAGCCGTTGGATTCTTGTTGTATACTGCGCTGCATGCGTCACACTGATTCTATCGACAACCAAAGCGCCCATAGTCCCAGCCCACCGGTCCAGTTCCAGATGGCCGGTATATTTCGCGAACCTATCCTGTTTGCGTCTCTTCTGGGACTCGCAAGCTTTGCTGTCTCTGCCAATGCGCTCCCGTCGATTCTTACTACCGCTGCGCGTGACCTGAACTTCCCGGTTACGCTGCTCGGCACCGTCGTGACCGCCCAGTTCATGGCGTATGCGGTCTTCACATTGCTGGGCGGTTGGCTGGTCGACAGGTTTCGAATTCCGGAAATGGCGCTGGTCCTCGTGGGGCTTTCGCTGATCAGCCTTGCTCTGTTTCTGGTACCGAGATCAGGCCCCATCATGACCTTCTACCTGTGGGCTGCGGTACTCGGGGGAGGAGGAGGCCTGATCGAGAGTCTCTCGTCGGTGATAATATCGGACTTCGATACGCCGGGCTCCAGCAGGTTGCTGAATCTATCTCAGTTCTTCTACTGCCTCGGAGCCGTCCTGGCGCCGCAGATAGCGGCCTACGTGTTGCGGCTTGGGTTCACATGGTACAGCGCGTTCTCCGCCTTCGGTATATCCACTGCCGCAATTGCTGCCTGCTACGCGTGCGCCTGGTGGATGCAATCGAGGCGGCAGCGCAGCTGCGATGTACTGCCACCCCAACCGCCGGAGCGGGAGCAAAAAACGTTCGTGTTCTCGCGGGCACAGGTCACCGTTATAGCGATGGTGATGTTCCTGTACGTTCTTGCCGAGGGAAGTATGGTCACCTGGACCGTCGCCCTCTTCGAAATCGAACGCGGACTGAGTGCCAGCGAGGCAGCTCAATACCTGTCGCTGTTCTGGACCGGAATGCTTGTGACGCGTGCATCAGCGGCATTCCTTCCGCTCAGGCTGTCCTATCGAACCAATATCATGTCCGGTTTCTCGCTGTTCCTGGCAGGACTCGTCTTTCTGATGATAAGTCCAAACCCGCTGCTGGCCGGAGTCTCGGTCTTCCTGGTGGGAGCAGGCGCAGGGCCGGTGTGGGCAACAGTGGTCAACATGACGCGGCAATCTACCCACGAGGCTCGATCGGTGGCAACAATAGTGGCCGCCGGATCGCTCGGCGTAGTAGTGGCCCCGAGCCTGACCGGGCAGCTGATCGAGATGTGGGGCTTCTCTGCAATGCTGCTGTTTGTATGTGCAGTGGTCACGTTAGCTCTCTTGACCGCAGCAGGAGTACTGTCGGGAACCGCCGCAGCCCGGAATCAGCCGCTACTCACCGAACAGGAACCGTGACGGATTCAAACTGCACACACGATGCCTGGTTGTTGCATCCGTGAACCATCGGATCCGTTCATGCCAGTAACCCAATCCAGAAGGTGGTGGGGCACCGGAAGCCGCGTCTACAATGCCGGCCGGTTGGTGGCCAGGTGACGCCCTCCGTCGAGCGGCAGCATCACACCGGTGGTCCAGGAGCTTTGCTCACTGGCCAGAAACAGTGCGGCATCGGCTACATCCAGCGGGGTACCGGAGCGCCCGAGCGGATGCAGTGCCCGCAGTTTGGCGTAGAACTCGGGGACACCCTCGGGGCCAAAGATTGGGTCTGCCAGTTCGGTGTCCTCCACCAGTCCCGGCGCAATCAGATTCACGCGGATGTTGTCGCATGCCCACTCTAATGCCGCCACCTGAGACATCATGTTGAGTGCCGCCTTGGAGGTACAGTAGACTCCGGTGTTGGGCAGTGACTTGTGCCCCGCAATCGATGACAGGTTGACAATCGATCCCCCGCCGCGCTTGCGCAAGTGCGGCAGCGCGAGGCACATCAACCGCCAGGGACCCAACAGATTGGTGTCCAGCATGCTGCCCCAGAGCTCGTCGGTTGACTCAGCCAATGAACCGAACCGCATGATACCGGCGTTGTTGACCAGAATGTCGAGGCCCCCGAAGCGCTCCACCACACTCTGAAGGAAGCTCTCAGCCTGCTTTATCTCGGTCACATCCATTACGCCGTGCAATATGCGTGACCGATCAGGCCCAATGTCGCGCGCCGTCGATGCAAGCACGTCTCCACGTCGGCCGCAGATTGCTACCGAGGCTCCTTCGTCATAGAACCGCCTGGCAATTGCCTCTCCGATTCCGGTCCCGCCCCCGGTTACCAATGCCACTTTGCCGTCCAGCTGCCCCATGCGCGTGCCTCCTGATTTCATACTGCGCTATGACTCAGTATAAGTCACGGTAGCGGAGGCTTCAAGCGTGCAGGCGACGAGGGCGCATCTCGGCAAAAGAATCAGTCGTGATCGAGAATGTGCTATTATCTGTTGTATGCGTACTCGATTCTCGCGCCTGTTCGAGAGACAGGGGTATCATGCACTCGGGATAGTGCTCTTGATTGCCGCAGCGTGGGCGCTATTGCGTCTCGACACGATGCGTGCGGGGCGCTTTGCCGGTTTGTCTTCCGCTGACTGGGTTGCCCTGGCTGTAGCGATACCAATAGTCCACCAACTCTACGTAGCGGTTATCTGGCGGCTACAACTGGAGCTTGGCGACGCACGCAATAGAGAGGGGTCGGTTGCATTCCGCGCCTATACGGTGGGGTTCTTCGTGCTCTTTGTGGCACGGATGGCAACAACGGTGGCCCTTGCACTATCGAATGCCGAGCGGATGGCCCTGCCGGCGCTTTTGCGAGCTCCACTGGCGGCCGCCCTGATGATTCCCACCGCGTACGTTTTCTACTCGGTTGTGGCGCACTTCGGCGTCATCCGGGCAGCAGGAGCTGATCACTTTGACCACAGCTACCGCAGCAAACCTCTGGTGCGCAAGGGTATCTTTCGCTACACCGGCAACGCAATGTATACCTTCGGCCTGCTGGCGCTATGGATCCCGGGTATCCTGCTGGCTTCGCCTGCGGCACTGGGGACTGCGATGCTTCAGCACGCCTATATCTGGGTGCACTATTTTTGCACCGAAGTGCCGGACATGCGCCGGATCTACAGCGGATCTACGCCGGACTGAAGCCCAATCGCGCTACCAGCACCGGCGGTACGTACTCAAACCGGGGCCGTCAGCGGTTTTGCGCGTGCAGCGCTGTCCTGCAGGTCGATATCGAGCGCATCCCACGGGTACTTGATCCAGGCATCGGGCAACTCCTGGCCGGCCCAGTAGTAGCTGACCTCAGCCGGGATCACACCGCGTTTCTCTTTGCGCTTGTTGTGTAGCACCGCCACCGCCAGCGCCGCCGGGTTGTTGCTCAGCAGTTCGCGAATACAGTACTCCAGCGTTGTGCGGCTGTCATCCACCTCGTCCACCAGGAGAATGCGGCGGCCATCCAGCTTCTGTTCAACTTCGTCGATCCACTGAATCTTTTTGGGGCTCGGCAACGTAGTGTGATCCTCGAGGTAGAGCGAGATTCCCACGGTGTAGATCGGCAGGTTGAGAAACGTCTTGATGATCCGCGCCGGAATGAACC
>REDW01000001.1 GCA_007693325.1 Spirochaetaceae bacterium | reverse complement strand
ATATGCTGGATAGAGTCTCTGCCAAACTCTCCGATATCGTCCGACAGGTTTCCGGAAAAAGTTCGATATCTGAAAAGAATATCCAGGAAGCCGTCGACGAGATAAAACTCGCTCTCCTCGAAGCCGACGTCAACCTGCGCGTGGTGCGACGCTTTGTCAATCGTACTATCGAGGAAGCAACCGGGGAGGCGGTGCTGCGTTCGGTATCGCCGGCGCAGCAGTTCATCAAGATCATCCATGACCGCATGGTGTCGCTGCTGGGTGACGAGCGCCAGGATCTGGAACTCAAGGGCCCCGATACGATGTCGGTCGTACTGCTGATGGGCCTGCAGGGTTCCGGCAAGACCACAACTGCGGCCAAACTGGCGCGGCTGCTCAAGAAGCAGGGCCGCAGGCCGCTGCTGATTGCCGCCGACCTGGTGCGGCCGGCAGCCGTGGAGCAGCTCGCGGTACTCGGACGGCAGATCGACGTTCCGGTCTACCTGGAGGAAGGCGCCAGGGACCCGGTCAAGGTGGTCAAGGCCGGCCTGCGGCGGGCGCAGAAAGAGCAGTTCAATACCGTGGTAGTTGATACCACCGGACGGATGCAGCTCGACAACGCTATGATGGCCGAGCTGGAGAAGATCCGTGACATGGCCAAACCGGTAGAGTCGCTGCTGGTGGCTGACGCCATGACCGGACAGAGCGCGGTGGATGTTGCCAAAGAGTTTGACGGCAGGATCGGGCTGACGGGGATCATTCTCAGCAAGTTCGATTCCGATACGCGCGGTGGCGCCGCACTCAGTCTGAAAACCATCACCGGAAAGCCGGTGAAGTTCATCGGTGTTGGTGAAAAGGTAGAGGACCTCGAGCCGTTTTTTCCGCAGCGTATCGCCGGCCGTATTCTGGGAATGGGCGACGTGGTCTCGCTGGTTGAGAAAGCGCAGCAGACCATCGACCAGGATGAAGCCGAACGTCTGGCCGCCAGAATGCAGTCGGCCGCGTTTACGCTTGAAGACTATCTGGAGCAGTTCCAGCGGGTGAAGAAGATGGGCTCGCTGCAGTCGCTGGTGGATATGATCCCCGGCGCCAAGGGCCAGATAAGCGAAGATGACATCAACGAGAATGACATCAAGCGCGAAGAGGCAATCATCTACTCGATGACGCTTGAAGAACGGCGCAATCACCGGATTATCGGTCCACCGCGGCGCAAGCGCATCGCGCACGGCAGCGGTACTTCGGTATACGACGTAAACAAGCTGCTGAAAAAGTTTGAGAAGATGCGCACCTTGATGAAGAAGATGACCAGAAACAAGAAATATCAGGCGCAGGTCCTCTCCCGAATGGGGGGAGGAACGTGATGATACCATACAAGTTGTAACCGATCAGGAGGCTTTGAAGTGAGCACAAAGATTAGATTGAAGCGCATGGGCTCCAAGCGCAGACCGTACTATCGAATTGTGGTAATGGATTCGCGCTCGCCGCGCGACGGCAAGGCAATCGAAGAAGTCGGGTTCTACCATCCGGTAGAAGTCGATGAGGGCAATCTGCAGATTAAAGAAGATCGCATCAGGGAATGGCTAGACAAGGGCGCCAAACCGTCCGACACCGTCCGCCAGCTCCTCAATCGGAAACAGTTCTACCTCAAGTAGCTCCGGCTGCAGGCGGCGTGAACTGAAAATCCACCTACACACAAGGAGGGGCTCGTGGAGAGAGAACTGGTCAGCTATGTTGCAAAGGCGCTGGTTGATGATCCCGACGAGGTCGAAGTCAACGTGATCGAGGGCGAGAAGTCCACGATCATTGAACTCAAGGTGTCGCAGGACGACATCGGCAAGGTTATCGGCAAGCACGGCAGAATTGCCAAGGCACTGCGGACGATCCTCAGCGCAACCTCGACCAAGACGGGAAAACGGATCGTACTGGAAATTCTAGACTGATGGACTATATCGCGATCGGTACGGTATACGGATCGCACGGCGTGCGTGGCCACGTGAAAGTCGGCAGTTTTTCGGGCGAGTTTGAGCACTTCCGTGCGCTGCAACGGGTACAGTTGCGCAAAGGAGTTCAGCAGCGTGAATTCGCGGTAGAAGAGGTGCGTGTGAACGAGCGCGGCGCGCTGCTCAAGCTTGGCGGTATCGAGACGCCGGAAGACGCAAAGCGTTGGAATCGGTGGGAGATCTGGGTACCGCGCGAGAACGCCTGTCCGCTCAGTGAGGGCGAGTACTACAGCGCCGATCTGCACGGTCTGCGCCTGGTATGTGAAGGCGAGGACCTCGGTACCATAGTGTCGGTCTGGGATAACGGCGCCTCGGATCTGCTCGAAATTGAGGGGCCGGACGGCGCGCGGCGGGTTGTACCCTTTATCGAGCAGTTTATCGGTGAAATCAACCTCAGCGAGCGGTTTGCCGAGCTGAAACAGCGCTGGGTACTGGAATGAGATTCACCCTGTTGACGCTGTTTCCTGAGCCGATCGAGGCCTACTTCGATTCCTCGATCATGGCGCGCGCGGTCCAGAAGGGGCTGGTAGAGTATCGCTGCGTGAACATCCGCGATTTTGCCACCGACGTCCACCGCACCTGCGATGACGCGCCCTACGGCGGGGGTGCCGGCATGGTACTGAAGGCCGAGCCGCTGGCGGCGGCGCTCGATTCGGTAGCAGCGGACAGCCGTCATACGGTCTATCCGACTCCGTCGGGCAGCCCGCTTTCGACTGCGCTGATCGAGCGCCTGTGCGGCCACAACGAGCTGGTGCTTATCTGTGGTCGCTACGAGGGTATTGACCAGCGGATCATCGATCTTTATGTTGACGACGAAG
>REDW01000133.1 GCA_007693325.1 Spirochaetaceae bacterium | reverse complement strand
GCGCCGCAGCGGTCATCAGTGATTAACGTTCAGCAGGCGGTCTGGAAGGTGTGGCGCCGTCGGGAACCTGTTCTAGAGTGGTGCCGATTTTGTTGTTTGCCTGTGCCTGAGCGGCTCACTGGGGGCGAGAGGGGCGTTACGACGCCCGAACAACAAAATTGGCACCAGTTCACTCGGCTATAAGCTTTCTCCAATCGGCCGCTTGCTCGCTGCTCAGGTGCATTCCTGTTTGGGCCAGCGAGGCCCGCAGTAGCAACAGGTTCGGCTGTGGCCAGGCCGGATCGCTCAGATACCAGATGAGGTCGTAGACATCGCGGCCCTTCACGTGAGAACGATGAATGAGGGCGTGGAGCTTCATGGCAAGCAGGCTGGGCTTGTCGTAATGCAGCAGGTTGAGTAACACATGTCGGCGAACAAGCGACGTCTCGGTAGCAGCGTGCGATGGAGAATTGGTATCAAGCTCAATCTTGACCGAGAGTTTTTGTGCACGATGCGGTGACAGTCCCAGATCGTAGAGCAGTCCTGGAAATCCGAGAAATGCGGACTGTGCAACCGAGTCGGTTCGCTGCCTGACGTCAACATCGTACGCTTCCGCCTCAAACGTCTTTCTAACCTTTGTAACGATCCTGACAAACTCCGGGCGGACCGTTTCCACAGAGGCCGCCGGACCGCCAAGCGAGAAGTCGAGATCCTCCGAGAAACGCCCAGCTTCCAAACGCTCTCGCCCGCTGGAGCGCCTCGAGAATGCGGGCCTGCAGGTACTCGCATACGAGCAGTGATGCATACGTGGTGGTCTCTGCCTGGGTGATGATGTCGCGGATCTGCACTTTTACCTTCAGTCGCTCCCTTTCGTCTGCCGCTTGAACAGCTCCAGAAGACTCACCGCGCGCAGCAAGCGCGGTGATTTGTACTGCCGCGCCATCTGCGTCATCTGTGCGGAGTGCAGCTCCCGAGCCGCTGTAGCCGCAGCTCGCGGATGTAGTCCGTATCCGCACTGCCGGACCGTCCTCTCAACCCGCGTTCAGCAGCATCTTCACTAGCTCATCGGCGCCGTTGGCGCGGAAAACGTAGTCCTGGCAGTTTTCAATGCGCCACGCCTGGTTTTCAAACCTGCGCGCGTGGGGGACAAAGACTGCGTCCTTGCTGAAATAGACTGCCTCCCAGAACGCGTTGTAGCCGCCCGAGCAGACCACAAGGTCAAACGCGTTGAAGTAGTCCACTATCGGGAACACACCGCCGTGGTGGTTTGAGCTGCAGAATAGCTGGTAGTCACCGTCCAGACAGGAGTAGGTCTGCCGTAATTTTTCGAACTCTCCCGGCTTGCCGTTGGTGGCAATCAGCGCCGCCGGTTGGTCAGGGTCCAGGCCCAGCGCGGCAGCGGCCCGGGCTCGCGTCAGCAGCTCGTGCGGTTGGCGCATGATGATCGGGTCAATGCCAACCGTTTCAAATGGCAGGCTGCACGGCTCGATGCTGAGCACCAGATCGTAGGCCGAAGGGTCAAACTCTGTTGTTGTGCCGTTGTGGTAGTAGCCGAAGAAATCCGCGGACGCCTGGCGCAGCAGCAGGACCGAGTTTCCCGGCAGCTCTGCCACCATGCGCTGGGTAGTGAACCAGGCCAGGTCCACAATCAGGATATCGGCGGAAATCCGGCTCAGGGTCTGATACGTAGCCGAGCTGCGGAACCGCTCCGCGGCCAGGCGGTCAAAGCTTTCCGGCTCCAGCTGTACTACCGCTATGCCCTGCGATTCGGCCAGGCCGGCCATGCCGAGCGTCCCGACCATCACAAACTCGCAGTTGACCGCAGCGCGCTGCAGCGCGTTACGGATAGCGATGCCGCGTACCGTATTGCCACAGCCGGTGAAAGCCGCCGAGTAGTACGCGATGCGCACGCAGCTTCTCAATCGGCAGCCTGCATCTGGCCGTGGACCGTCAGCCAGATGCAGGGCGGCTCTGAGGTGGTGGAGCTGACGCGGTGGCGTTTGTGCGCCGGGATCAGCAGCCAGTCTCCGCCGGTCAGCGCGGTGCAGCTGCCGTCTTCCCACTCCAGGCTCGCCTCGCCCTGCAGCAACAGGACCCATTCAGCCTGGTCCTGATCGTACCAGCGGCCTTTGGCGGTGGTGTGTCCGCGGGAAACAATACGCTCTATCCGCAGCCCCTTGCCCCGCGCCAGCAGATCGAGCTGCTCTTCGGCTGCCGGCTGGTCTGCAGGCAAAGCGAAGAGGTTCTCAGCCGTCATGCTGCGGGCGTCATTCAGCGGTACTGGCGCCGGGTTTGGCCGGCTCGCGCTCGGCGTCTGATGCCGTCTGAGCCGGTTTGGGCTTTGCAGTAACGGTGGCCGGGTCACTATCGAGATCCTGGACCAGCGCGTTGGACTGCTGCTTGAAGTTGCGTATAGCGCTGCCGATTGCCTTACCGATTTCGGGCAGCTTCTTGGGTCCGAATATGATCAGCGCAATCGCAAAGATCAGCACCAGTTCCATTGGGCCAATTCTTCCAAACATGTCAGTGTCCTCCGTGTACGTCAGATCGTGTCAGATTGTACGGTAACCTCTGTCAGCGAAGCCTGCTTGGCACAGTTGTGGCACATTCCGTCAATGAGTTCAATGGAACTCTTCTTGCAGCGGCGGCAGCGCTTCACGGTAACGGTTGCCAGCGTCTGCATCGTGGTCCGCGCACGCGGCAGCGCTTCCGCGGCACGGCTGATCGCGCGTTGCGGGCAGCGTGACAGGCAGCAGCCGCAATTGCGGCAGCGTTGCATGCTGAAGGAGACCGTCCGGGTGTCGGCGGTGCTGGTCGAATACGCAACCAGTCTGGTATAGGACACCGACTAGTCGGGCACAGCCGCGGGGTCAATTGCCGGCAGCTGTTGGAGAAGTTCTCGCTGCAGCTGGAATCCCGCAGCCTCATCCAACAAGCCGGGAGAAACCCTCAACCGGGACGGATAGACGTTTTTCGACTTCTCGAGTTCCGTTCTCAATCGCTTCAAAGTTGTTTTCGATTTTGGACAGTACATTCGCTTCATAATACCGTTCGCCGCAATACGTACATTGCGTACAAGGCACCCCGTTAAAAACTAACATTCTTTCGCCCCGTCGGTATACCTAGTCCACTGATGTTGCCTTGAACTCCGTATTGCCGCAGAAACTGCACACACCCTGCATCAGCTACTCCTACGCTTTCTCCCCTTCCGGTATCCGGATATGACTCCAGAATCCGACCATTCAGCATGGCAGTCTCAATCTCACGCATAGTGAGACGATCATTCATTTTCTCCTGATCGGCGTGATGGCTTACAAGGTAACGCCGGCTCCGTACGGTTTCGAGAGTGGTGCCGATTCTGTTGTTTGTCTGTGCCTGAGCGGCCTACTGGGGGCGAGAGGGGCGTTACGACGTCCGAACAACAAAATCGGCACCAGTTCATATACGGTTTCGATGATCCATTCATGAGTCACGATCACGATGCTATCACGAAAACCCGATTCTGTGGGCAGTTCCTCGTGAATACCTGGTAACCCGTTCGCTCATTGCCTTTCATGCGCCACCGAAACCGCCCGGAGAGCCTGGCGCGCAGTACATCGCGGGGCCCCGCTAACCCCGAGCAGCACCTTCTCTCTGTTCACCGGCGAGATTGCTCGCCGTAGCCGACTGCGTTACGTTTCATGCGGTACTATCAGGACAGGCACCTCGGCTTTGCGAATGACGTTGTGACTCACGCTACCGAGAATTGCCTCCAGAATAGCGCCCCTTCCGTGGCGCCCCAGCACCAGACATGTGCAACCGATCTCTTTGACAACCCGCAGAATTTCCGGCACCGGCCGGCCGTAGCTGACGGTTGTTGAGATTTCCGACGTACCACTCTCAGCGATTCGCTCTTTCAGTTCCAGCAATCGCTGCTCGTCGATGCTGTTGAACTCGTTGAGACGCTCACTGAGGTGCGGATCGATACGCGATGAGTCCTGTACGTGCAGCAAGGTCAGCGCCGCTGCTCCTTTGCGCACCAGATCCTCAACGACCGGAATGGCAATGTCGGCGTTCTCCGAGAAATCCGTGGGGAACAAGAGCTGCCCCAGCAGCTCCTCGCACGCCGTTGGATGCACGCACAGCTCTTCGTCATCCTTCGGTGAGCGAACAATCGGCACCAGCAGGACCGGAACCAGGCTGTGCTCGATTACGCTCCACGAGGTGTCGCTGCCCAGCAGTTCCCCGGTGAGCGAGTGATGATCGGTGCCGGTTACAACCAGCGTCGCGCCGCGATCCTTAACCAGCCTGCGAACGTTTCTGCCGGGGTTACCCGTAAGCACCTCCCGGTCGACTTCGAAACCGTGATCTCTGAGTTGGGCGCATTCCTGTTCTATCAGTGATTCCACTTTTCTGTCGGAATACGAGTAGGCGATGCTAAGTGCTTCGCCGGATTTTACGCACTCGGCGACAATGATCTTCTCTACCCCCAGCGTGCGCAATGCTCCACCGCACTCACTCAATGCAACACCAACGCGCGAAAGATCGGTGGCCATTACCGCTGTTTCAAACATCCTGGTTTTCTCCTTTCCGTGGCTGCAGCCCGTGCTGCTCCAGTGCCTCGCGAATAATCCGCTCGGACAGTTTGCCGCCGGTCTGTACCACCTGGTCATCCACGGTCACAATCGGCGGCGTGCCGCTGCCGCTCTGTACTATCTGCATTACCTGCGGATGGTTGAAGAACTCCGGGCTGAACAGATGGACCGTCTCGAAACGGATCACAGCGCCGAAACGACTGCGCATCCGCGCTTCCAGCCTGTGCGCGGCGTTCTCCCAGGTGTTCTCGCCGGCGCACTCGGACAGCGGCGGAGCAAAAACCTTTACGACATGATCTTCAGATGAGATGGACCGTTCAGGCATATCAGCAACACCCCGCGCCCATGCCGGGGTCGCACATCGGTCCGCCTCCCGGGCCGGATGTGCCCGACAACACTCCAATCGCCCCAAAAATCTGCGCGGTCTGCTTTGAACCGCACTTGGGACATTTGGGCTCCAGCCCGGCGGCCTTTTCGGCTACCGTTGCAATCACATCGAATGCGGTGTCACACTTCCTGCAACGATACTCGTATGTCATGTGTCTTGCTCTCCTTATGCTTGTGATCCGCTGCCCGCCGCTGCAACGGCAAACAGTGCGTCGGCGGCGCGTTCTACCATCGACAGACCGGTTATCTCGGTTTCAAATAACGGCATGATAGTGACCGGCAGCTGAAACCTGCGGTTGATCTCTGTGAGATACCTCTCCTGCATCGTCTTTCGTCTGCGGAAATAATCGTTGGTACAGTACTCCTGCTGCAGCACCTGGTTGGCCACCACAAACTGCGTCTCGATTCCCGCGGCGCGCAGATCAACCATGGCGCGATACGCTTCAACCACCGGCGTTGACTCCGGATAGATCACAAACGCGAAGGCGCTGCGCTCGGGGTCTTTCATCTGCTCTATAATGCGGTCGAAGCGCGCCTGGGTCTCGCTCTTGACCGCCTCACCGTCACCGGTTGTTGTCACCATCATGCCAACCTGATCGGCGTAGTCAAACGGCAGCTCCAGCAGGCGCAGGGTGTGTCCGGTCGGCGCGGTGTCAAACACCACTATGTCGTACTCCTCGCGCTCAACGTACCACATAAACTTGTCAAACGCGGCCATCTCCTCGGTGCAGGGAGACTCAAGTTCTTCGCGCACCGCCACAAGCATATCCTCGGAATACTTCGTGCGGGCGTCCTCCAGTATGCGCTGCTTGTATTCGTTTACTGCCTTCTCCTGGTCGATCATTACCGCATCGAGGTTGGCCGCCCCGCTGACTTTGGTGATGGTATCGCCAACCGGCTGTTCGAGAACCTGGCCGATATGCGACGCGGGATCGGTGGTCAGCAATAGCGTCTTGAACCCCAGCCGGCCCAGCGCAAACGCAGTTGCGCAGGAAACGGTAGTCTTGCCGACGCCGCCCTTGCCGGTGAAGAAGATCGCCTTGGTCTTGCCGGTTACCGGCCGGATCGTATCGATCAGCGAAGCCGAATCCTGTTCAACGTAATCGATCTGCGTCTGCACCGAAGCAGTTTCGAGGCGAAAGCCCGCAGCGGCAGCGTCGTCGGAGAAGAGATCGCGCGCAATATGGTGCAGACCCGCGATGCCCTTGATCTCACCGTCGCGCTGATACATGCGCTTGACGGGAACGTCAAACTCGCGTTCAATGCGCGCCAGGTGCCGCTGCTGCATGTCGTAGCGGCTCTTGAAGAACGGATGTTCGCATACCTCCTGCGGCAGAAGGCCGTTTACAATCAGACTCGAGTTCTTGACGCCGATCTCGGCCAGCTCACCAGACGAGCGCCGGGTTTCGTAGATGGAAGTCTCTTCGGGCTGCAGCACAAAGATGAACTCGGTGCGTTGTGGGTCTGAGAGCAGGCGGGTTGCCTCGTCATACTTGGCCTTGTTCTGCTGGATCGACGCCACCGGCCCGATACAGGTGTTGCCACTGCCGGCGGCGCTCTCTTCGATGTGTCTGCTCCAGTCCACCGGCAGCTCCAGCAGGCGCAGCGTGTGCCCGGTGGGTGCGGTGTCAAAGATCACAACATCGTAGGGAACCTGGTCGTCACCGTTCTCGCTGGTCATGAAGTCCACAAAACGGTCAAACGAGGCGATCTCCGTGGTGCAGGGTGAGTTGAACTGCTCCTCCATTACCCGGATGACGTTCTCGGGCATCACCGCGCGCATGGGTGCCAGAATCCGTTCACGGTACTCGGCGGTGGCGTGATCGGGGTCGATCTCCATGCCCCACAGATTGTCGATGCCCAGGGGGCGAACCTGGTGCCCGATTTCGGTCTCAAAAACGTCGGAAAGGTTGGAAGCCGGATCGGTAGTGACGATAAGCGTTCGCCGGCCGGCCTCAGCTTGGTGAACGGCGGTGGCGCACGCCATGGTGGTCTTGCCCACGCCGCCTTTACCGGAAAAAAAGACATATTGGGTGTGACTCATAGCTGCGCACTCGCTACTGAATTGTCAACGTACGACATCAGTTCATCGTAGGTCGGGAACTCGCGCTGCTTGACCACCTTTCCGTTGACTACGGTTAGCGGCAGCACATCGGTACCGTGCTGCTGGAGCAGCTCGAGCACCTGCGGATTCTCCATGAACTTCTGGCCCTGCTGCTGCAGCAGGTAGCGGTCAACCTTGATTCCGTGCTCATTCTTGAGCTTGAGTACGGCCTCATTTACATCGAGCAGCGCCGGATCAATGGCCGGTCCGCAGAGTCCTCCCGGGCAGCACATCGGGGGATCGAATATCTCAATCTGAACCTGGTCTCGTTCATTTGTCATCGTGTACTCCTCTTATACTTTCGCATTGGACTTTGTTACAATTCTTCGGTTCAGTTCATCCGGCGCAACAAATCCGATGACGCACTCTCCGTGTGCGCGCAGAGCCAGACGTACGTCGAGATTTGCTGCGTCCTGTGACAAGCGCGGGTCCTCCATGAACTTAGCCATCAGCGGCCACAATTCGCGCGTCAAGGGCTCGTCCTGTGTCAGCGCGTAGTAGGCCCAGGTTCCGCGGCGTTCTACCTTCACCAATCGCGCGGCCTTCAGCACGGCGAGGTGGCGCGATACCTGGTACTGCGGAAGCTGCAGCGCGTCGACGATTTCGCAGACGCAGAGCGGGGTAGTGGTGTGGAGAAAAAGATGTACAATTCGCAGGCGCGTCTGGTCAGCCAGCGCCCGAAATACTTCGCTGATCTGCTGCATTCAACCCTCCGTTGGCGCGCCACAGATTATATGCGCTATCCTGCCTACAATATATGCTATTCAGCGCATATCGTCAAGCGACGAAAGGCTGCAACAAAAGGGGCGAGTTCGGGTTGATCTACAGGATGTCCGCTACAAACTCCTGCGCCATTTTCTTGATTTCGTCTCGTATCGGACGGACGTAGGCAAGCTTCTGCTGCATCGTTCCCTCCGCCTTTGACGGATCGGGAAACGGCCAGTGCAGGCGCTGTTTCTCGGCGGGGAAGATCGGGCAGCGTTCCGCTGCTTCTTTATCGCACACGGCAATTACGTAATCGTAGCGCTCGCCGCGGTTATGCAGGTCGAAGACACTCTGCGTTTTCTTGCCCTCGATGTGGATCCCGTCTTGCTTGAGAAGCTCCACAACCACCGGATTGAGCTCACCGGGCTCGATGCCGGCGCTGGTAACCTCAAGCCGGTCTCCTGCGGCCTGACGGATATACTCCTCGGTCATCTGACTGCGCGCGCTGTTGTGAATACAAATCGCCAGCACTCGTGGCCTGGATTCCATAACTCTGCACCTCCTGGCGCTTAGAATCAATTTGTGGCGACCCGGTTTGCCTGCTGTCCCAGAGCTGCCGCCTGTTGGCTGACAGAATGCTGCAGCACAACCTCAACACCCTCGAGAAAGCTCCTGACGCACGGGCAGGCCAGCGAGTAATAGATCGTAGTGCCCCTGCGCTCGCTGGTCAGTATAGCCGTACTTTTCAGTATGGCAAGGTGTCTCGACACGGTAGACATGTCGGCCCCGATCATCTGCGTCAATTCTAATACCGAACGCGGGCCGTGCTGAAGCTTGTCCACAATGAAAATCCGCGTGGGGTGCGCTATCGCTTTCAGTATCTGTGCACGCGCCTGGTTTGTCACTCTTTCGCTTTCAGTCACTGGCCCCATCTCCATCGGTCACTACTATCTATCATAGGGTGTTTTGCCTGCGCCGTTCAAACTACCAGATTGCCGTAGATCATGCCCGCTGTGGTTGAAAGAACCACTACCAATCCTACGTAGGTCAATGTCTTCTTCACCCCCAGCTCACTGCCGATGATCAGCAGCGCCGGCAGTGACAGCGACGGCCCGGCAAGCAGCAGCGCCAGCGCGGGCCCCTGGTTCATCCCGGCACCAATCAATCCCTGCATGATCGGCACCTCAGTCAGGGTGGCAAAGTACATCAGTGCGCCGGACATCGATGCAATCAGATTGCTGCCCACGGAGTTGGTTCCCACCAGATTGGCGATCCAAGTCTCGGGAATCAGCGCCATTTGACCCGGGCGGCCGAGTAGAAAGCCGGCCACCATCACGCCGGCAAACAGCAGCGGCAGAATCTGCACTGCGAAGTCACGCGTTGCCGCGACCCAATCGGCAAGCTCGCTGCGCTGGAACCAGCGTACCAGAGTGTAGAGCAACAGCAGCCCAAAGCCGGCCGAGATCACCCATCTCCAGCTGTAGAGGAAATCCCACCACGCCACCTGGCCGCCGGAGGGAGCCCAGTTCAGAAAGACCAGGAT
The DNA here is from genome assembly GCA_007693325.1 of Spirochaetaceae bacterium. GTDB lineage: Bacteria > Spirochaetota > Spirochaetia > DSM-27196 > PWMO01 > PWMO01. Next base: position 4,591 of record REDW01000133.1, on the reverse strand, counting down.
GCCCACCATTGACGCCATGTAGACAACCATCTGACCGAGTGAGCGTCCACCTTCATCATCCTGCGATTGAAACATAGCAGCGTTGGTGGTGCGCTCTTTGTCTTCTTTCAGGAAGAACAGCTGCATCAGGATTCCGATGACAAACGCAAAGACGATCGCGCCCACGGCGCGCGCTATGCCAAGCTGAAGCCCGAGCACGCGAGCGGTCAAAATAATCGCCAGAATATTTATAGCAGGACCGGAATAGAGAAAACTGATCGCCGGACCCAGCCCTGCGCCCTTCTTGTAGATGCCCTTGAACAGCGGCAGCACGGTGCACGAGCAGACCGCAAGAATGGTTCCCGATACCGAGGCAACGCCGTACGCTACCAGTTTGGGAGCATCTGGTCCCAAGTGCTTGATCACCGCCTGTTGGTTGAGGAAGATAGAGATTGCGCCGGCAATGAAGAAGGCCGGAATAAGGCACAGCAGCACGTGTTCGCGGGCGTAATCGCCCAGCATCAGGAATGATTCCTGAATCGCGGCAGATACTCGCGGCGCGTCCCACGGCATGAAAAACGCCAACAGAAACAGCGCAGTTATTCCTGTCAGTACACGATTCTTCTTCTCGCCCCAGAAGCGTTGAACGAGCGACGGTCGGGGAGCCGACTCACCGGAGGTGCGGGTTTCCGGTGCTTGATCTGTGGTGGTGCTCATTTGCTGTTCTCCAATCGCTGTTGAATCGCCCGCTCAATCTGCTCGGCGGTGAGTACTTTCCCGCTATGCAGTAGGGTTCCGTCGATGGCAAAACCGGGAGAAACCATCATCCCCATCTCCATCATGGTATCCACGTCTGTTACTTTCTCTATTTCGGCGTTGATTTGCAGCTTCGAAACCGCCTGCCGCGCGCTGCGTTCGAGAGCCTGACACTTGGGGCAACCGCTGCCGAGTATTTGAAGCGTCATGCTGCAAAACCTCCCTTGATGTGTATATTTGGCAATATAACCAAATAATGGGGAATGTGTCAAGCCGAGCTTGACTCGTCCGCGGCGTTTCAGTAATATGCTTTCAGGCGCATATTGCGGATCGGAATCTCTGCCTGGCGACGTCGACAAAGGCGCCAGCTTCAAGACAATGTTTTTCGAGTAACGCGGGTTAGTGCGACGTAAAAAGTACGGAGTGGCGCCGAAAATGTTGTTTGGTCGAGATATGGCGCATCGCAGCGCGCCGCAGACCGCCGCGACACGGTGAACAACAATTTCGGCACCACTCAATAAGGAGCACGTATGAGTAAGCACAAGGCCAAGACCGAGGGCCTGGGAGTATTTGGTCGCTACCTGACTATCTGGGTGGCGCTCTGTATCGTTGTCGGAGTTGCAATCGGACAGTTTGTGCCGGTTATACCGGAGTTTCTGAGCAGGTTTGAGTACGCTCAGGTTTCAATACCGATTGCGATTCTGATCTGGCTGATGATCTATCCGATGATGCTCAAGGTGGACTTCTCCAGCATTGTCAGGGCAATCAAAGCGCCAAAGGGACTCACGGTGACCTGCGTCAGCAACTGGCTGATCAAGCCGTTCAGCATGTTCTTCTTCGCCTGGCTGTTTCTCATGGTAGTGTTTCAGCGGTTCATCCCTGAAGCGCTGGCACGCGAGTATCTCGCCGGTGCGGTGCTGCTTGGGGCCGCTCCCTGTACCGCCATGGTGTTCGTATGGAGCCATCTCACCCGCGGCAACGCCGGATACACGCTGGTCCAGGTTGCGGTGAACAACATTATTCTGTTGTTTGCCTTCACGCCGATTGTCATGTTTCTGCTCGGCGTCTCCGATGTCTTTGTTCCCTACGACACGCTGCTGCTCTCGGTAGGGCTGTTCATTGTGATCCCGCTGGCCGCAGGCTGGATCAGCCGCACGCAGATTATAAAGCACCGGGGCCTGGACTACTTTGAGAATGTCTTTCTCAAGCGGTTCGAAGGCGTTACAACGGTTGGATTGCTGCTGACACTGGTGGTGATCTTCTCCTTCCAGGGCGATGTCATCCTGTCCAATCCGTTTCACATCGTGTTGATCGCGGTTCCGCTGGTTATCCAGACCTTCTTTATCTTTGTGATAGCTTACGGCTGGTCGCGCGCGTGGAGACTACCACACGACGTTGCCGCGCCGGCGGCCATGATCGGGGCAAGCAACTTCTTTGAGCTGGCGGTTGCGGTTGCGGTATCGCTGTTCGGCTTGACCTCAGGCGCGGCGCTGGCCACGGTTGTCGGTGTGCTGGTAGAGGTCCCGGTGATGCTGACGCTGGTCAAGATCGCCAACGCAACCCGCAAGTGGTTCCCTTATCAGACAACCGAACAGGCAACCGTAGCCCAGGCGAGAGCCGCGGTACCGGTAGAGGGGTAGAGCGCGTGCAGCAGCCGGCCTGCGATGCCTCCGGCCCTTGCATTTTTCCAGGTGCGGCACTACGCTCGCTGCGTGATTGATCCTTCGCGCGTAGCGCCGGCCTGGCACAGATTGTTACGGCCGCTGAATATAGACAATCTGTTTGAAAACGCCGCGCTGCGTCAGCGCGCACTCGAGCTCTTTGGGGAAGGCCGCTGCACGCTGATTTCTGCGGACGAGACCGAGATCCTGGGAGAGGTTGCGGGGCGAACCGGCCATTATCGGGTCACGCTGTGGATGAAGCCCGACGGCGCGGGCTTTGAGTGCAACTGCCCCTCCGACTATGAACCGTGTAAGCACGTCGGCGCCTTTCTGTACGCGCTACAGCAGGACCTGGGGCGCACTGAAGCCCAACGGCCGCGAGAATCTCGGCGCGCTCACTCCGGGCGCATACCGACGGACGCCGGCCCGCCGGGGAGGCGTCCCTTGCCAACGCGGCCTGCTCACCCCGCGGCGCGGCATCAACCCGGAAGTGTGCTGGGTGTGTCGGTTCTCAGAGCTCCGAAGAAGGAGCGCTTCAATCGCTTTGAGGATCCCGAGTTTGCGGTATCGCGTTTCCTGCGCAGTGAGCCGGCGCCGGACGGCGGAGCCGCTGCGCATAGCCGAGGTGCGGTCAGGAAGGTGGGCCTGTTCCGTCCGGCGTTCCGGCTGGACGAAGCGTATCAATACGGATTGTACGGAGTACCCGGTGAGTTTGCCTACGCCCTCAAACCAATACTGGTATACGTACGCAAGGACGGCGCAGACGGCCGCATCGAATCGTACTCGCCGGGCAAGGCGCGCATATCCGGGGACCAGCTGACCGAAGGCCTTATCGAGCTGGCGTGGCAGCAACCCGAACGCGGAGTATCTGCCCTGCGGTTATTCTCGCGCTGGCGTGATCAAGCCTCCGTGCCGCCGGGCGCGGACCTGGAGTTGCCGATTGAGCTCTACCTGCCGCGTTCCGACCGGCTGGAGCGCGAACAGCTAGCCACGCCGCGGCGGATTGCCGCGCTGCAGATCAGCTGGCAGCCCCAGATGGCGCACGACAAGAGCCTGGCGCTGACGCCGCTGATTACACTTGAGGCTGCCGATGGCTACCGCGAGGCGATTGACTCTGCGCAGCAGTACGTCCAGTCCGATGAACGCGGCCTGATTCTGCCTGCAACCCGCAGCGGCACGCTCTGGTACCTGTTTGACGTCGACCTTCCCGACAAACCGCCGCACGCGATAGCGGCGATAGCCGATATTCTCACGCTGCACCAATCATTGACCTATCAGGAGGTGGCCACGCTGCGCACCCTGTGCGGCGAGCAGTTGGCTGATCTGGTGCGGATCGACAGCCCACCGGCAACGCTGCGCATCGTAACCGTGATCCCGGTTCCGGTGGTCAACATCGATGAAAAATACCGCGGCTATTCGCTTGCCGGGCTGGCGTTCCGCTACGGCGACAGGCTGCTGCGGCCCCCCGCTGCTGCCACCCTGTTGCCGGTAGGGCCGCAGGAGATCGAGCGCCTGGATATTGAGACTGTCGATGCGCCCGCCGGGACGGCGTGGTTTATTGCGCGCAGCCTGGACGCAGAGATGGAGTTCAGCGACGAGCTCTACGAGGCGGTTGATCGTCTGCCGCCGGAGCAGTCGGCGTGGGACTTCCTGATCTCCGAAGGGCCTGCGCTGCTGGAGCGCGGCTTTGAGATCCGCATATCGGACAAGCCGGTCATCCGCACTCGGGCCGCAGCGCGTTACCGCGTGGTGCAATCCGGCGAGTCCTGGTTTGCGGTTGAACCGGGGCTGCCGGATGGCGACGGTTTTGCGCTGATAGACGAGGTAGTCAACGAGCGCATTGTGCGTGCGGCCGGTCATGTCTATGTGCTGGAACCGGGAAGTGCCATCCCGCCGGATTTTAACCGCCGCCGGCACATCGAACGGCGCGACCTGGCCGCCATCGATGAAATTGCCTCGCAGTTGGAAGACCCTTTACATCCGGCGCTTCACGAGTACAACGAACTGAAGCGCAAGCTCGGTTCGTTCGAGTCGATTGAGCGTATCGATGCGCCGGCTGCGCTGCACGGGCAGCTGCGTCCCTATCAGTTGGACGGCTTGCGCTGGCTCTGGTTTCTGCACAGTTGGGGCCTGGGCGGAATCCTGGCCGATGACATGGGACTCGGCAAGACCATTCAGGCCCTGGCGCTGCTGCT
>REDW01000068.1 GCA_007693325.1 Spirochaetaceae bacterium | reverse complement strand
CGGTCCCGAACCGCGCGCGCTAGCCCCTGCGCTACAGCCCGAAAAAAATACCCGCGTGCAGCGGGTTATGCGGGAGCGACGGGGATTGAACCCGCGACCTCCGGCTTGACAGGCCGGCGCGATAAACCAACTTCGCCACGCCCCCGTGACGCGTCTGAATGTAGCCGAGTTTGGTATTTGTGTCAAGCACCGCGGCAGGCGCTCGAGTCAATTGACATTGCAGCTGCAGCGTGGTAGCTTACAACCGTCTGCGGATCATGCAAAATCCCCGCAAAACCTGTAACACAGTGGAAGGATAGCAGCGCATATGGCGTCGAAAGATAGACATAAGAGTCCCGACAAGAAAGCCGAAGACAAGGTTAAGCGGCGCACCCTCGCCGGTCGCAGCCCATTGCTCTACGTTTTCAGCGTCATCATTCTGGTAGTCATCGTTGTCACCTTTGTCGGGGCACCGGTGGCAACCGGATTTGTCGGTGAGACCCAGCCGGTATTCGGCCGTTACGGAAACCGCGATATCGTCTACTCCCCGGGCAACTACTTTGCCCGCCGCTTCCAGCAGATCGCCGAGCAGGCTGATATTTCGCAAACAAACCAACAGGAATTCCAGTTCCAGCTGCGCAATCTGTGGCGTCAGGCGTTCAATGATGCGGTGTTTCATACCGCGGTGCTGCTGGAAGCCGAACAATCGGGAATGGCACCTTCGCAGCAACTGCTGGACCGTACTCTGGCCCAGCATCCGGCTTTTCAGGAGGACGGACGCTTCAGCTCACAACGCTATCGTCAGATGCCGCAGCAGGAGCGCCAGAGCCTGCGCGACTATCTCAGAGAGGTGCTGATTCAACAGCAGTTTGTTGAAGACAAACTGCAGGCGCTGCGTACCCCGGCTCCCGAAACAACCTTTGTAGCCTCCATGTCGGGCCCCGAGCGACGCTTCCAGTACGTGGCCTTCTCGTTTGAAGAGGTTCCAGAACAACCGGTGCTCGATTACGCGCGCGAGTTCTCATTCCGATTCCAGGAGGCAAATCTGTCGCGAATCACCGTGCGCTCCAGTCAGTCCGATGCCGAGCGCATACGCCAGCAGATCGCCGACAGGACTGCCAGCTTCGAAGACCTCGCCCAGGCACATTCGGTTGACGCGTACGCCGAACAGGGCGGCGAAATGGGCTGGATGCGATACTACGAATTGGAGCCGGATTTCCTCGATCCGCAGCTGCTCGACGAGGTCTACGCACTGGACGTTGGTGAAGTCAGCCCGGTTCTCGAGGCTCGTGACACCTGGATGATCTACCGCCTCAACGAACCGGTGAGGCAGCCCGATCCGCAGGATCCCGCCACCCTGACCACGGTGCGCCGCTATATGAGCACCTTTGAGCGTGGGATCATTGAAGACTACCTTATCGATGAGGCCGACGAGTTTCGCGGCCTTGCTCAGCAAGCCGGTTTCCAGGAGGCAGCCCAACAGCTGGGCCTGACCGTACGCGAATCGGAGTGGTTTCCGATCAACTACGGCAACATGCCGATTTTCTCGCCGGTAAGTGGCGGCGAGGGCAACCTGCTGCGCACCGCTGCCAACCGCGAGGACTTCTTTCGCGAGTTATTTGCTCTGAGTGCCGGTGACGTCTCGCCTGCCATCACCCTGCAGAACGGCACTCTCGTGGCTGCACTCATTGACGAGCGCGTGCCGGATGAATCAGATATGGAGTTCCTGCGTTCGTATTATCCATTTCTGGTTCAACAGATGCAGGGCGAGGAACTCGAACGCAGCTTCATAGACCGCGACAAGCTGACCGATAACTTCAACCAGGCGTTTGCCCGCTACGTTATCGGAAACTGATGACGGGCGACCCTCCGCTGGTAGTTGACGCTACTGACGGGAAAACAGTCGTCTTCCGCGGTAAGAACCTCTACAGCCCAACCACACCGCTGGCTGCCTGCCGGCGCCGGGTTGCCGCGCTCAATATCCTCGATCGCAGTCTGGTCATTGTACCGTCACCGCTACTCGGTCACGGCCTGCCGGAACTGCTGCACAAATGTGGACCAGGCTGTCGTATTGTGCTGGTAGAATTGGAGCCGCAACTCGCGGCCTTGTCTGCACAGCATCTTCCCGACACGGTTGTAGCCGATCCGCGTGTTGTTGTGTGCTACGCAGAACAGTTGAACCAGCTTGAAGCGTGCTTCCCCCTGACGCTGCGCAGCAGTTGCGAACGGGTTCACCTGGTCAACCTCAGCGCAGGATCGCGACTGCACACTGAAGACTACTCGCGCCTGGTGCGCTGGCTACAGGACGAGATCCGACGCGCATGGCAGAATCGCATGACTACAATGCACATGGCCCGGCTCTGGTTTCGCAACCTGTTTGCCAATCTGCCGCTTCTGCCCTCCGCCAGGCCAATTGAGTCTTTGCGCGTCGAAAAACCGACACTGGTGCTCGGAGCCGGACCATCGTTGCAGGACCTGCTGCCGCAATTGCAGCAAGCACGCGACCAGCTCTTTGTGATTGCCGTGGATACCGCCCTGCCGGTACTGGAAGCGCACTCCATAGCTGCAGACGCTGTGGTAGCCGTTGAGGCTCAGCACGCCAACCTGGGAGATTTTCTGGGAGTGCAGCGGCAATCCGTGCTGCTCTTTGCTGATCTCTTCTCCTACCCTGCGGTTGTCCGCCTCTTCCCGCGCCACAACACGTTGTTCTTTGCGTCGCGGCCGATTAAAACCGCATTGCTAGGCCGCCTTGAGTCCCGTGGACTGCTGCCGCTGCAGATCCCTCCGCTTGGCAGTGTCGGAGTTGTTGCGGTCAAACTTGCGTGCTCCATCTGCAGCGGCGCCGTGGGTTTCAGCGGCCTGGATTTTTCGTACGCGGACGGCAAGACGCACGCCAACGGCGCCCCGATGCTGCAGCGCGCGCTGTCATCGGGCAATCGCCTCTCCGGGGACCGCATCTATGCCGCGTGTCTGGCGCGTGCGCGGCTTGCACAACCGGACAAGCGCGGCGGCATCTGCAAGACCGACATGGTACTGCTCTCCTATGCGGAACAGTTGCGGAGCATCGCCTCTGCAAATCCCAGGCTGTACGACCTGGGAGCGCACGGGCTGGCCACCGGCGCCCGGCAAGTGGCCAGCCTTGGCGGATTTCTGCAAGCGGCTGCAGCCGGTGCGCCGCGTCTGCAGCCGGCTATGACAGTCGCACAGCCGCCGGACTACCAAACACTGCGCGATTCCCTCGAAGACGAGTTGGCGCTGCTGCAGCAACTGGAAGAACTGATTACCAGCCAAGGTGATACGCGGCAATTGCAGCACCTGCTGCAGGCCGCAGACTATCTTTGTCGCGAGACCGGCGCGCCCTGTAGCACCGACCAGAGCTCTCTGCGCCGTTGCCTGGTTGCTGCCCGGTTCTATCGGATCCAGATCAACCGCGCACTGGCAAGGCTGGTGGAGCTTACTCCTCCTCGGACTTGAGCACCGACAGAAACGCAGACTGCGGCAACTCCACGTTACCGACCAGTTTCATCCGCTTCTTGCCCTCTTTCTGCTTTTCCAACAGCTTCCGCTTGCGCGAAATATCACCGCCGTAGCACTTGGCCGTAACATCTTTGCGCAAAGCCGAAATTGTTTCGCGCGCAATCACGTTGCCGCCGATCGTGCCCTGAATCGGTATTTTAAACTGGTGGCGCGGAATCTCCTGGCGCAGCTTTCTGCAGATTCGGCGGGCCTTGGCCTCGGCAGTTCCGCGAAATACCAGTTGAGACAAGGCATCGACGGGTTTGCCGTTGACCAGTATATCCAGTCGAACCAGATCGACCTCACGGTATTCGATAATATCGTAGTCAAGCGAAGCGTAGCCACGACTGACCGATTTGAGACGATCGTAGAAGTCAAACAGAACCTCGGCGAGCGGCATGACGTAGATCAGCTCAACACGCTTCTTGTCCAGGTAGCGCAGATCTTCCTGAGTGCCGCGCTTTTCGAGGCAGAGCGTAATCACGTTGCCCAGGTAATCCGCCGGCGTAATGACCGAGGCCCGGATATACGGTTCGCGGCAGACCGCGACGTCGCCCGGATTGGGATATTCCAACGGGTTCGAAATCGCACGGCTTTCGCCGTCATTCAGAATCACCTCGTAGCGCACAGAGGGAGCTGTGAGTACCAGCGACAGATCGAACTCACGCTCGAGGCGCTCCTGCACCACTTCAAGGTGCAGCAGTCCCAGAAAGCCGCAGCGAAACCCGAATCCTAACGCTGCCGAGTTGTCTTTTTCGTAAATCAGCGACGCATCGTTCAGCTTGAGCCGCTCCATAGCTGCAGCCAGCTCGTCGTAGTCGTTGGTGTCCACCGGAAAGATCGACGAGAAAACCACCGGTTTGACTTCGCGGAACCCGGCCAGCGGCTGCGCACACGGCCTGTCGTTGTGCGTAACGGTATCTCCTACCCGTATGTCACTGACAGTCTTGATACCGGCTATGAAGTATCCAACCTCGCCTGCATCGAGCCTGGCGGTTGGAGCCAGCGCTATACGGAACTTGCCCAGCTCTTCGACTTTGTAGCTGGACTCGTTGGCGAACATGCGAATGGTTTCACCGCTGCTGAGGCGGCCGTTAACCAGCTTGATGTGCACGATAACCCCGCGGTAGGCGTCGTAATGAGAATCAAAAATTCGCGCCTGCAGCGGTGCGCTGGAGTCACCGGCGGGAGGGGGAATCAGTGATATAATCGCGTGCATCAGCTCATCGATTCCTACCCCGTTCTTTGCCGATATGAGGATTGCAGTTTCGGGATCGAGTCCCAGGTCGTGTTCAATCTGCTGCTTGACTTCGTCTATGCGTGCGCTCGGAAGGTCAATCTTGTTGATAACCGGAACGATCTCAAGATTGTGCTCGAGCGCCATGTACATGTTGGATAACGTCTGGGCCTGGACACCCTGCGCTGCGTCGATGAGCAACAACGCTCCCTCGCACGAGGCAATCGCGCGCGATACCTCGTACGAGAAGTCAACGTGCCCCGGGGTGTCTACCAGATTCAACTGATACAGCACACCGTCGCTATCGCTGTACGGAATCGTAATGGCGTGCGATTTGATCGATATTCCGCGCTCACGCTCGATATCCATCGAATCGAGCAGTTGGTCCTGAAAATCGCGCGCTTCAACCATCTTGGCCAGTTGGATGAGCCGATCAGCAAGCGTGGATTTTCCATGATCGATATGGGCAATAATGCAGAAGTTTCTTGTGTGTTGCTGATTCATAGTCTGTGGCAGTTGTAACCTGCAGCGAGAAGTTTTGCAACCGGCGCTCAGGAGTCGAGCACGGATCGCACCCGTTCCAGTAGCGTCTGAGGTTCAAACGGTTTCAGCAGCAGCGAAGCCCACCCCTGCTGACTCCACTCGTCGGAGACCGATTCGGGATAGCCGGATATCAGCAGAGCCTTGATTTCGGGACGCGCAGAACGAATCCTCGCAACCAGCCGGTCACCGGTTACGTGCGGCATAACCACGTCGGAAACAATCATGTGCAGCGTATTCGACGTGTCTTCGGCTATCAGCAGCGCCTCGCCGGCGTTTTGTGCCTCGATCACCGTGTATCCGTTGTCGCGCAGAACGCGGGCAAGCATCCGTCGAACGGCCTCGTCGTCTTCCACAAGCAGCAGCGTCTCATTGCCCCCCGGTGTACCACGAGGGCCTGGCTCTTCGACATTTTCACTCATTCTTTGCTCGGTCAACGGCATATAGATACTGAATGAAGTGCCCTCGCCAACGGCGCTGCTCACCTGAATATGGCCTTCAGACTGACTGATTATTCCGTACACCGTCGATAATCCCAGCCCGGTTCCCTGTCCGGTATCCTTGGTCGTGAAGAACGGCTCGAAGATTCGGTTGAGATCCTGCGGCTGAATACCGCAGCCGGTATCCTGCACGCTGAGAACCACGTAGTTACCTTCAGGAACGCTCCCGGTTTGCGTTGCCATCTCGCCAACGACAGTCTCGTTGCGCGTTCGCACTGTGAGTGTCCCTCCGCCCGGCATGGCATCACGCGCATTGACCACCAGATTCATCAGCACCTGCTCCATCTGTCCCCGGTCAACCAGCACGGTACTGGGTTCGGCGCGGCACGAAAGGTACAAGCGCACATTCTCGGTCAGCAGGCGGCGAAACATCTTCTCGAGATCTACAACAATTTCGTTGAGGTCGTACGCCTTGCGCTGTAACACCTGGCGCCGACTGAACGTCAGCAGCTGGCGGGTCAGAATAGCTGACTTCTGAGCTGCTCGGTCGAGGCCCTCCAGGTCAGCGCCGATGTCTTCAGCGACATCCGTGGCAACGCGCTTCAGTTCCTGGTGAATAAGCCTGGAGTAGCCCATGATCACGGTCAGCAGGTTGTTGAAATCATGTGCAATACCGCCCGACAACCTGCCGACAGCTTCCATCTTCTGCACCTGACGGAACTGCTCCAGGCTCCTGCCGAGATCCGCTTCGGCGCGCAGCCGTGACGAAACGTCCCGGAATACCGACACGGTCCCCGAGCACGCTCCCTTGTCACCCACGAGCGGAGTCGACAAGTACTCAACCGGTACCCACTCAGAATCGGCGTTAAGCAGATAGTGCTGTACGGCTCCCTGCTCGCTTCGGTCTTCGCGCGGCTTCTGCTCTATCACAACCACCGAATTGAACTCCTGCCCGATGCATTGCTGTTGCTGTAGTCCGAGAATCTGTAACGCAACCGGGTTGATAAAATCGATGATCCCCTGCGTATCGCACACCACAACACCGTCGCCGATGCTGTTGAGCGTTGTTGAAAACAGCCGCTCCCGCCGGATCAACTCCTGTTCCATCTGGTGACGGAACAATGCCAGCACAATCGCCGTGCGTAACTCGCGCTCCTCGAAAGGCTTTATGAGATAGGCAAACGGCTGTGACGCCTTGGCGCGCTCGATTGTCTGGTCGTCGGCGTAAGCGGTAAGCAGGATAACCGGGATATTGTAGCGCTCTTTGATCAGCTCGGCGGTTTCCAGACCGTCAAGTTGCCCCTGCAGACGGATGTCCATCAGCACCAGTACCGGGTCGATCTCCTCGATGTGCGCCAGCGCTTCTTCACCCGATGGATAGGTAGCCGGTACTTCATAGCCGTACTTCTGCAGATGCATCTTGATATCAAGAGCAACGATGTGTTCGTCTTCTACTACCAGTATCCGTTCCACTTGGTTACCGCTCTTGATGCTACTGATATCCCAGACGCCTCAATTCTGCTTCCAGCGCTTCGCGCCGGATGGGTTTCACCATATACGAGGTTGCGCCACCTTTGTAGTACGCCTCAACAACATTCTTGGGGTCCTCCAGGGCGCTGGTCATGATTACATCTACCTGATCCTTGTCGGCAACACCGAACTCACGCTCCAGAGTACGGATCCGGCGCAGTGCCTGATGCCCGTCAACTCGCGGCATCATGATATCGAGAAAGATTGCCCGGTATGGCTGATTGTCCTCCCACGCCAGGCGGAACGCCTCCACCGCTTCATCGCCATCCACAACCACATCGCACGAACCGTGGTCCTTCAACAACGCCTGCAGCAGTCTGCGGCTGCCAAAATCATCCTCAACCACCAGAAACTTCATCACGTGCTCTCCATCTCAATTGTAGTAGGTTTCCTCGTTCTTGCCATAGGTGCGCGGCAGTTTCTCTTCAGTAGTCTCAGCACGCACTATCTGTTCGCAGAGCTTGTGCACGGCATTTTGATCACCGCGACGGCACGCCAGAATCAAGCGAAACAGCGTGGCCGAGCGTTCATCGGCGCCTGATTCAATCGCCTCGGCTCGTGCCTCGGCTGCCAGGTTGTGCACTTGCCCCAGATCGCCGTCGTGCAGCAGCGCCAACGCACCGTGCTGCAAACGTTGAAACGCTGCCGGCTCCATTTCAATCGTGGCCTGGTCGGCGTAGGCTGCCGCGAGAGTCTCGGACAGCTCGCTGCCGCTGAACGGCTTGGACAGGAAACCGTTCATACCCGCCTCATGTGCGCGCCGCCTGTCGCGTTCAGAGGTGTGTGCGGTGAGTGCAATGATCGGAACGCGGCGCCCGGCTTCACCGGCGGCTCCAGCTCGTAGGCGCGCGGCTGCCTCAAAGCCATCCAAAACCGGCATCTCTGCGTCCATCAGCACTACATCGGCCGGCTGCTGTTGCATGGCCGTGAGCGCCTCCTGTCCGTTTCCCGCGACAGTCACGCTGTGTCCGAGTTCCTGCAGCAGCCTGCTGTTCACCAGCTGGTTGAGCTTATTGTCTTCAACCAGCAGAATTGTCAGCCCACCGCGTGCTGGTCCGGCGGCACCACTGTCTACCGGGGCCGCAGCAGAGCTCAGACGCGGCGTTGCACCTTTATCATACGGCAGAGTAACTACGAACCTGCTGCCCACACCGGGTTTACTCTCGACATCGATCTGCCCGCCCAGAATCTCTACCAGGCGCGCGGTTATCGAAAGACCGATTCCGGTTCCACTGTGCAGTCGCGTCATGGAGCTGCTCAACTGCGTAAAAGGCTCAAAAATGTGCGCGCGATGCTGCGCCTCAATACCAACCCCACTGTCCTGCACGCTGAAACACAGCATGACGCTGCCTGACTTGCTGCACCGGCTGCTCGGATCGCACTTGACCGTTACAGCCACAGAACCGCGCTCGGTGAACTTGACGGCGTTGGAAAGCAGATTGAGCAGTATCTGGCGCAGCTTAGTGCGATCACCGATCACGTTCTCAGGGACATCGGGTTCTATTGCCAGCCTGACTGCCAGCTGTTTGTCACGCGCCAGCGGCTCCACAATAGCGATGCAATCGCTGACAGCCGCGTGAAGCGAAAACTCTGCTTCGTCACGCTGCATCTTTCCAGCGTCAAGCTTGGAGAAATCGAGGATATTGTTGATGAGAAACAGGAAGCCGTCGGCAGCTTTCTTCAGAATCTGCAGATACTCATGTTGCTGCGGATTGTCGGCCATCGCCAGCGCGAGCTCCGACATGCCGATGATGCTGTTCAACGGAGTACGCAGCTCGTGACTCATATTTGCCACAAACTCGGACCTGGCACGGAAGGCTCTCTCAGCCTGCTGCTTTGCATCGCGCAACGCCCGCTCCATGCGGCTCTTCTCCAGTGCAAACTGAATAGCGATCAGCAGATCACGCTCTTCTATCGGCTTGACGATGTAACCGAACGCTTCGCTCGCTACAGCGCGGTCTACGCTGTCATGGTCCGAAAAAGCGGTCAAGTAGATAACCGGGATATCAAGCCGTGTGCGGATGGCATCCGCAGCACCGATACCGTCCATCTCACCGCTCAGCTGTACGTCCATCAGTACCAGGTCAGGCAGAGTATCCTCGGCAAGCACAATAGCGTGCTCGGCGGAATCGACCACACCCACCACTGAATAGCCGTTAGACTCCACGCGCAGCTTGAGATCCATAGCCACTATCGCTTCATCCTCGACAATCAGGATTCCGGCCGGGTTATGCATGCGCGCAGTTTCCCGCTGTCCGAATCACGTGTTGCGCTATTGCCGGCAAACCCAGAACCTTATCTATTGCGCCGCGCTTGATTGCCTCATTCGGCATGCCGAAGACCACGCAGGTCTCTTCATCCTGGGCAACGGTGTAGGCTCCGGCCTCTTTCATCTCCAGCATACCCCGCGCCCCGTCATCACCCATACCGGTCATAATCACACCTATCGCGTTCTTGCCGGCGTAACGCGCCGCAGAACGGAACAATACGTCAGCCGATGGACGGTGGCGGCTCACCAATGGACCATCGCGCACCTCCACGTAGTAGCGTGCGCCGCTGCGCTTGAGCAGGGTATGACGGTTTCCCGGCGCTATCAGTGCTCGGCCGCGGACTACGGTATCGTTGTCGGCAGCTTCCTTGACCGAAACACGGCATATGCTGTCGAGCCGCCGCGCAAACGCTGCGGTGAAGTTCTCCGGCATGTGCTGCACGATCACAACCCCCGGGGCGTCGAGCGGCAGCCCCTGCAGGAACTCGCGCAGCGCCTCGGTGCCCCCGGTTGAGGCCCCCACAACCACAATGCGCTCGGTTGTCTCTATCACCGACACTGCCCGCGCCCGCGGCAGAACCGCGTCGGCGGTCAATTTGGGTGCTATGTCCTGCTCACGCGCGTCGGGCTCAGGTATCTTCTTGACGCGTGCCTGGTGAGCCGCCTTTACCACGTCACAAATGCGGACTTTGGATTCTTCCAGAAAGACTCTTGTCCCCATTTTTGGTTTCTCGATAATCTCGATTGCACCGTATTCCAGCGCCTGCAGCGCGTTCCCCGATCCTTCGCCGGCCTGTGACGAGCAGACGACCACCGGGATCGGATGCTGACTCATCAGCTGTTTGAGAAAGCTGATGCCGTCCATTCGCGGCATCTCGATATCCAGCGTGATTACGTCCGGAATCATGCTCTCCAGCTTCTTGGCTGCGATGATAGGGTCCGATGCGGTGGCAATCACTTCGATGGCGGGATCATCTTCGAAGACAGCCTTGAGCGTTTCACGTACCACCGCCGAGTCATCGATGATCATTACCTTAATCGGATCGGGCATGGGGTCCTCTCGCCGCTAGTCCGGCTTGCGGTAGACCGTAGGGGCTACCGAGAATACCGGCAGTTCCATGCCGGCCAACGTTTCCGAATGTCCCAGGAAGAGGTATCCACCTGGTCTCAAGTACTGGTAGAGTTTGCGAAGCAGCGCGGTCTGCGTGTCACGTTCAAAATAGATGATCACATTGCGGCAGAAGATCACTTCGAACTGCTCACGAACCCCCAGATCTGCCTGCATCAGATTCAAACGGTGGAACACTACGTTGTGGCGCAGCAGCGGTTTGACGCGCACCAGGCGGCTCTCGCGGTCTTTACTGCGCATCAGATACTTGCGCTTCATTGATTCCGGAACCGGCGCAATACGGTCCTCGGTGTACACCGCCTTGCGACCGCGTTCAAGCACCTGGGTGGAAACATCGGTTCCCAGAATTCGATACGAAAAATCGCGGTGACTGGCTGCAAACTCCTGCAACACCATAGCCAGAGTGTAAGGCTCCTCGCCGGTAGACGCTGCAGCAGACCAGACCCGAAACGGATCGCGCACGCCCCATCCCTCTCTGTAACGCTCGGGCAGAAGCCGCTGCGCCAGGAAGTCAAAATGATCCGACTCGCGAAAGAAATCCGTCTTGTTTGTGGTAACCGCGTCGATCATGTGCAGCATCTCGGCGTTGACCTGTTCTTCGCTGAACACAAAGTCGAGGTATTCCTGGAATCCCGAGTGACGCAGCGCCCGAATTCGCTTGTACAGACGAGACTCGAGCATGATACGTTTGGCCGGCGGCATCCTGATACCAAGAGTCGACTCAATGAAGGAGCTCAGTCGCTTGAACTGCGCGTCTGACAGAGATGCCATCCCACCTGAACTCGCGGCAACCGCCTTACCACCGCCGTCCTGACTCACACCCGCACCTCTTCACGCATGCGAGGCGCCGACCAATCCGATTAGCCGCCCAACGTCCAGAATCAGCGCAACCGAACCATCGCCAAGAATCGTAGCTCCCGAGATTCCCTCCAGGTCATGGTAGACCCGCCCCATACTCTTGATCACGGTTTGCAGATCACCTACCACGTTATCCACCAGAAAACCAATTGCACCTTCGGCAGTATTAACCACTACCACCTGCTCGATCTCGGGAAGCTCTCCCTCAATTGAGAAGACTTTACGCAGCCGCACGTAGGGAAGCGTCTGACCTCGATTATTGATCATCTGCTGGCCGTTGTGCTCGGCTCTCATCTCGCTGGTGAGTTCAATACACTCCTGAACCGCCTGCAACGGGAATACAAATGAGCTGTCGTCAATCTCCACCAGCAGGCCGTCGATGATCGCCAGGGTAAGCGGAATCGTGAGTGCCATCCTCGTTCCCTGTCCGGTTTGGGAAGAGACGGTCACAGTGCCGCCCAGCGCTTCGATTTCTTTCTTCACCACGTCGAGTCCAACGCCGCGGCCGGAAACCTGGGTCACCCCCTGGGCGGTTGAGAATCCGGGTGAGAAGATCAGCTGCATAATCTCGCTCTCGGATAGTTCAGCACCAGCAGCAACCACGCCACGATCACGGGCCTTCTCGAGGATCCGCCGGCGATCGAGACCGGAGCCGTCGTCTTGAATGGTTATAATCACGCTGGCACCCGAATGCTCCGCGGTCAATCGTATCGAGCCCTGTTCAGGCTTGCCGTTGGCGCCCCGCACCTCGGGGCGTTCGATTCCGTGGTCGACGCAGTTACGTATCAAGTGCACCAACGGATCATTGAGCCGGTCAATGACAGTCTTATCCAGCTCCGTCTCGCCGCCGAGAGTTTCCATTTCGACCTTCTTGCCGAGCTCCTGTGAAAGATCTCGCACAAGACGGCGAAACTTGGAGAAGGTTGAGCCGATCGGCAACATGCGAATGCTCATGGTGCTGTCGCGCAGCTCATCGGTAAGCCGCTCGAAGGTTTCTGCCAGTGAGCTCAGCAGAGCATTGTCGATCTGCTTGGCAGTCTGGGTCAAGCGGGCCTGCAGCGTGACAATTTCCCCCACCAGGTCAACCATCAAGTCCAGCTTCTCCGATCCGACGCGAATACTCGAGGTTGCCAGCTCGTTCTGAATCCGCGCGCGCGAGCGTTTGACGTGCTCCTGTTCGGCCAGTGCAGATTCTACATCCTGCTCGTCCACTCCCTGCTCGACCAGCATCTGCCCGAGTCGCTTCTGCGCACCGGCGGCCTGCTCGACTACCTCCAGGTCAACCACTCCGCGATCGGCCAGGATCTGGCCCAGCCGCCGATGCGGCTCATCCTCGAGCGCAGACAGATCGTCGATCGGGTCGATACGTACCGTTGCCGCGTCTTCGACAAAGATGAAGACGTCTCGAACGCTGTTCAACGTCTGTCTGGTTGTCAGAATCACGTCCCAGGAGACAAGACACTCGTGCGGGTTCAGCTCGCTCAAGCGCGGAATAGCTGCAGGATTGGGTACTACGGTTGATTCTCCCATGTCGCGCAGCTCGGCCAGCAGCAATAACGGGTTGGTTCCGTTGAGGTAGATGTCGGCTTTTGGCGCAAACCGAACCCGATAGGTCACAAAATGATCGAGTTCTTCCTGTCCAGCGCCGGATAGAAACGCGGACTGATCCTCATCAGGCTCGGCTACCGGCACAATACCGTGACTTAGCGCCGGTTGCCGGCGCTCGCTGACGTAGCGCTGCAGGTTCTCAACAATCTGACGCGAGAGTGAATCGTGCTCTTCGGGCAGATCGTCTTCGGCGTCCAGCAGACTGCGAATGTGATCGCGGACCGCAAGCGTGATACTGATAAGATGCTCGTCCATCTGTAGACTGCCGTCGCGCACCAGCTCGAGTACCGTTTCAATTTCGTGAGCAAAATCCGAGATAGCCTGAAAGCCGAACATTGCAGCCGAACCCTTGATCGTGTGCATGCAGCGAAAGACTGCCGAGATCTCCTCCTGGTTGGCCGGGTCACTCTCCAACTCCAGCAGGGAGTGCTCAAGACTATTCAGCAGATCGTAGGCTTCTTCGCGGAAGTTCTCTTTGAACTTATCCATGCCGCGACTCCTTGCCTGCACTGCGATCAAAGTCCAACAGCGACGCCGCCAGTTCGCGGCCGTCGTGCGGAGCGTGCTTGCAGAACCCGCCGTCCTCGAAGGCCTTGCGCATAGGCTCCGACACCTCTCCGGTAAAGTCAAGCTTGCTGCCACCGATCCTGGCTTCATGGGCAGCCGCATAAATGATATGGATTGCCGTGAGGTCAACCGTTTCAACGTGTGACAGATTCAAGAGAACTCGGCTGCTCTGCTGCAGCGCCTCCAGCAGCGTATCCCGCAGATGCTGGGAGCGCTCGATAGTAGCGCGCTTTTCGAGCGAAACCACTCTCAGAGTATTCTTCTCAGACATATCGTGCACCTCATGCACCGCAGAGTATACTACATATTGGCGATGTTTGGTATGGTTATTTAGCCGTAATTAGAGAAAATTATCCAATTCAAGGTAGCTCGCCAGCTGCAGTCCGCTTTCGAGAAACCCGGCTTTACGCTGCCGGATAATGATCTGCAGTACAGCGATACGGCGCTCCAGATCCACGCGCCAGTTCTGCAATGAAAACGGGTCACGCTCGGACAAACCGGTCTCGTCGGCAATCGAACCGGGGTACACCCGCGTGACAACGTAGTTCTGCTGCCAACGGTTGGTGCTGATGTTGTCGGTATCCATGCCGAACAACGGCGGGAAGAGATCTTCAGCGCTGACGCGCTCCAGCAGATCTTCAACCGGGCTGTACGGCCGCTCGCTCAGAGCGAGAATAGCGTCCATTTCCGTACCGTCGCGCTCCCATTGCACAGAGACCAGTTCCCCGGGCGCCATGTCGAGCAGCACGGTCTGCGCATCGCCGATCCGCGTCGGCTTCCACCCGCCGATGTCTGTCAGGACGTCGCCGGCCTGTAGACCGGCAATGTCCGCCGCGCTGTTTGGTGCGACATACACGATCTCCAGGCGGCGGTTGCTGTTCTCGTGCACAGCAACGCCGAGCCACGGATGCGTGACCTCTCCGGCCTCGTACAGTCGCGGAAGAAACTGGTTTATCCAGTAGGAAGGGATGGCGAAATTCACGCCTTGAAACTGTGGAATCCCCGCGAATACCACACCGACCAGGTCGCCTTTGCTGTTGACAACCGGTCCGCCCGAATTGCCGGGGTTAAGCGGTACATCCACCTGCATCGCGTCCCCCAGTTGCAGAAAACGCCGTCCGGTCGCCGAAATGATTCCCGAGGTTATGCTGTTCTCCAGGCCTCCCGGAGACCCGATGGCAAATATCTGCGCTCCCGGTTCCAGGCTACGGATCTCGGTGAACGAAAAAATGTACTCCGGGTCAATCTCGACTTTCAGCAGGGCGATATCGAAGATCCTGTCGTAGCCAATCACTCGCGCCGGGATACGACGATCCTGCGCCGCGGGTAGACGCACGTAGAGACGCGAATAGCCACGGTAGGTGGGATCCACTTCACTTTGGATCACGTGGTAATTGGTAATCAGATAGCCGCGCTTATCTATGAAGAACCCGCTGCCGATGACACGGTCGGGCACGCCTACCCCGCGTTCCAGGCGCACCCCCTTGTTGACCCACACGGTTGCCGTACCGTCGATAAGATCAGAGGCGCTCGGCGTTGCGTCAATGAAGTCAACGTACTCCTGGGCAGCGTCGATCTCGCGGTCCCGGTACAGAGCCACCAGCTGCTCGAGCACGTAGCGATTGTTGTTGCGCAACGCAACATCCGAGAATTCCTGCAAACCCTCATCATCAAGTACAGCCAGATCCGGCAAACGCAACAGTGTGTGCAGTGCGGCAATATCGTTGCCCTGCTCCAGCTGATGCTGCGCAAAATCCAGCAGAAGCGACGGCAGCGAATACTCGGGCACCAGATCGGTGCGCTTGAGGGTTTCAAGCGAACGGTAGCGCCCCACGGCAACGCGGTAGTCGTCTTCCTCTACGGCCGAGCGCAGCAACTCGGCCAATCTCTCGACAGCCTGCTGGTGCCATTGATCGAGCAGTGCGTCGTCGAACAGAGATTCGCGTCGCAGAGCACCAATGCGTTGGATCGCCTGTTCGGGCTGCTCGGAGTCGATCTTCTCGCCGATATCGCGCTCAATGAGCTGCTTGCGCTGCTCCGGCTCTACGATACGCGATTGAACTCCGGCGCACCCCGAAGCAACGATAACTACTGAGCACACTAATGTAAGGCGGATCAAGCGCTGCATCTAGTCATCCCTTGTGTCCAATATGTCACTCAGAAAGTCTATCGGCAAGTCAAACACACCATCTCCGCCGGAAGCGTAGCGGCGCAGGATCAGCTCATCCTGGAAGTAGCGCTCCTCTACGTCGGGGTTTCCGTCGCGATCAAAATCCCAGGTCAATACCTCAATTTCGTTAAACTCCTGATAGAACTGTGCCACCGCACCCGGCTCGCTCTTGACCGCCAGCCGCTGCAGACGGCCGTCACGGTAGTATTCCAGGACATCAAAGCGTCCGCTACCGAGCAGATCACGCATGCCTTCGATCGGCTTGCCGTCTGAATAGACCACTACGTGATCCACTGCTCCATCTCGGCTGTGATCGGTCACCGAACGTAGCGCCACCCCATCCAGCAGTTCAACTACCCGGTACGGTTGATCGGCGTCTTCGTCATAGACTTCAACGTAGGCAGCATTACGTTGCACGGCATCACGATCAATGATCAGACCCTCGGGATACAGCGATAGCGGCCGCAGCGCCATCGGTATCTGTTCCTGCTCACTGCCATCGGTCGGCGCATAGCTGTCGGGATCGAGCAGAAGTATCTCCAGACGATCGCCAATCGGGTAATAGACCGACCAGCGGTTGCCCTGATCTTCAAAGCGAATCGACCGCACCTCGGGATAGTAACCGTACTCCAGGCTGCAAAACCCGTCTGCACCGCGATGCTCAACCCGCCGCGGAACAGCGCCATCAAACTCTATATCGTATTCGACTACACCATCCTGCGCAGCGTCAATCTGCCAGCGCACCAGCGCCCCGCGTTGAAACTCAAGCCGCTGTTCGGCAACTGCGTTACGGTCACGGTCAACGATCAGCTCCCCGTCAAAATCCGCCATCCGCTCAACCAGCGTCTGCTGCAGCTGCGGCTCAAGGGCCGCGAATGCACGTTGCAGCAGGTCGTGTTCTCGATCGCCACCGAGCTCCAGAAATCGTTCTAGTTCGCGCTGCTGCTGTTCTCCGTCGTACAGCAACAGCAGCGAGGCAAGCGGATCACGGCCGCCCGCGGCAAAGTACTGTTCTACAACCTCGCGCCGTTGCGGCGTAGCCGGCGCGCGCTCGGCGTAGGTCAACAGCAGCTGCAGGAAATCAGAGCTCTGCTGCTGGTAGCGTCTGACCGCGAGCCAATCGCGATATCCGGCTACCGTTTGTCTCTCGAGCATCAGCCGAAAGAAGCGTGGGTCATGCAGGTAGATGCGAATCCCGGTAGACGCGCGCTCCTCGGCGGCTTGTATCCGCCCAAGACCCAACAGCGCCCGAGCCTCCTGATACAGAAGGTCCGGGTGCAACATGGTATCGATGTCCAATGCCTCGATCAGAGAAAGTGCCCGCGCGTGTTGCGTAATGCGGTTCAACAACCCGGCGTACTCAGCGGCTGCGTCAGCTTCTTCAATGCGGCTGAACCGTTTGTGCCGAAAAGCGTGTTCAAACGCATCCAGCGCTTCGTGCGTGCGCTCGGCCAGCGGCCTGAGCGTCAGCCCGATGAGCGCATGCAGGTCCGAATTGTCTGCGGCAAACTCGAGCCCTCGCCTGGCTACCGTTCGCGCAGCCTCGTGCTCTGCGTCCCGGTAGAGCTGCAGTGCTTCATCGGCATAGACCGCAGCAATCTGCCGGTCAGAGCTCTGCTGCGCCCAGGCGGGCAGAGCTGCAAGGCACAGCACTACCATAAGCAGCGAGGCTGATCGCGTATTCCGCAGTGTCATGGCTATCCGCCTTCCTGACCGTGACGCTCAACCGATTGTACCGCAGACTCACCCGTTTCGGTGACACTTTGTTGATCGGTTGGCTTATCGGTGTTTCTCCCCGTGCTTGGAAAACCGAGCAGTTCACGCACATCAAGATCGGACAGTGTTTCACGCTCCACCAGCGCCTCGGCCAGAGATATGAGCTTCTCGCGCTGGTGCTGCAGGATCTCGCGGGTCTCCTCGAGGCAGCTGGTCAGTATTCTGCCGACTTCCTGGTCGATAGCCTGCGCCGTGTGTTCGGAGTAGTCCTTGTGCCGAGCGATCTCCTTACCAAGAAAGATCGGTTGGTCTTCCTGTCCAAACGCGATAGGCCCGATCTGGCTCATGCCCCAGTCGGTTACCATGCGCCGCGCCAGCTCAGTGGCCTGCTTCAAGTCGTTCTGAGTTCCTGTGGTGGTTTCGTCGTAGAACATCTCTTCGGCAACATAGCCCCCGTAGGCGATCTTGACACGATCCAGCAGCCATCCTTTGCCACGACTGTAGCTATCCTTCTCCGGCAGCGACATTGCAACCCCCAGTGCGCGTCCGCGCGGGACCACCGTCACCTTGTGCAGCGGATCAGCAAAACGACAGTAGTAGTGCATCAGAGCGTGACCGCTCTCGTGAAATGCGGTCTTGCGCTTTTCTTCGAGCGAAAGGATCTTGGACTTGCGCGCCACGCCCATCAGCGCCTTGTCGCGCGCCTCTTCGAAATCTTCCATCTCCACGAGATCCCTGTTCTTGCGAGCCGCATACAGCGCCGCTTCGTTCACCAGGTTTGCAAGGTCGGCGCCTGAACTGCCCGGCGTAGCCCGGGCAATGCGATTAACGTCTACCGAGCTGGATATCGGAATCTTCTGAATGTGTATTTTCAGGATCGCTTCTCGCTCTTCGAGGTCTGGCATGTCAACCACAACCTGCCGGTCAAAGCGTCCCGGCCGCAACAGCGCGGGATCCAGCACGTCCGGACGGTTGGTGGCAGCCAGCATGATAACCCCGTCTTTTGTATCAAATCCGTCCATTTCCACCAGCATCTGGTTGAGCGTCTGCTCGCGTTCATCGTGTCCACCACCGTAACCGGCGCCACGCGTGCGTCCGACCGCGTCCAGTTCATCGATAAATATGATACACGGCGCGCTGCGTCTGCCCTGCTCAAACAGGTCACGCACACGACTGGCCCCCACCCCGACAAACATCTCAACGAAGTCCGAGCCGGACATATGAAAGAAGTTCACGTCAGCCTCGCCGGCGCACGCCTTGGCTAACAGTGTTTTGCCGGTACCCGGCATCCCGACCAGCAGAACTCCCTTGGGAATCTTGGCACCGATCTTGGCAAACTTGGCCGGGTTCTTGAGAAACTCAACCACCTCCTGCAGCTCGTACTTGGCCTCTTTTTGTCCGGCGACATCGGCAAAATTGGTCTTCTTGCCTTCGTCGTTGAATTTTTTGGCTCTACTCTTGCCGAACGAGAACGCCTTGTTCCCACTGCCCTGCATCTGACGAAACATGAACCAGACGAACAGGAAAATAATCAACCAGGGTAAGAACTCCAGCACTACACGCAACGGCGAGACCGGACGCGGTGAGCCGGAGAAGCGCACCCCTTGCTCACGCAACTGCAGCATAAGCTCCGCGTCAAAGTAGGGAATGTTGGTAGTGAATTGCTGCGATTCGCCGCTTCGCCGGGTTAGCGTGCCCTGAATTTCGTACTGGTCGAGGATCTTGACCGTCTCGATCTCGCCTGCGCTGAGGTAGCCGAGAAACTGGGAGTACGGGATCTCTTGTCCCTCTGATCGCGTGTCGGTGAACAGCAGCAGCATGAAGATGCCGAGAATGAGAAAGAGAAACAGCACGGCGAAACGATTGTTACGCCACCTCGACCGCTGCGGCTCGTTTCTCCTGTTCTTGTTGCCGTCTCCGTTATTGCTATGCGAATTACTCAAAGAATCTGTCCCCTCTCCATTCTACGCGGGTGACCGCTGCGGTAGGTCGATCCAGAGGTTGGATCCCGATACGCAATAGACTGGCTGTCTTTCGGTCGGGCACAAGCACCGCCACCACTCCAGCGGCATCCTCAACAACAGCCACCGCGGAGCGGCAATCCTGCCGCAACTCATACTCATTGAATACCTTCTTGAGTGATTTGTGCCCCACCTGCAGCTCAATTGCATCGCCGGGACGACGCGATCGGACAAGGACCGGCGGCAGCAGGTCCGAGGTGCGCAGAATAACCGAGCTCGAACCGCACTCTACCACAACCGAAGACGTCACCCCGCCTGCAGCTTGAACAGCGCATGATACAAGATATCCCTTTTTGCTGTAACGGACAACATCAGCCGCAACGCACACCCGATTGTCGTCCAACCACACCTGCACGCCGTGTCCCCGCAGCGCCATCGCCGCGGCATCGGCGGGATGCAGCGGCAATTCAGCGGCGGCAAGCGGTTCAAAGAAACGCGCAGGTACCGACGGTGTCTCGCGGCAGATTCCACGTGTACGCATCAGCTCCAGAGCCTGATACAGCGCCACCCGGCGCAGCGCTGCCGGTTGAGCGAAAAAACCGGCAGCGGCGGTTGATAACTCACCGTTGTCGAGGTGCCACACTACCAGCCGATGTGCCAGGGCTTCCAGCGCCTGCTGGCTCTCACCAATCTTAACCGCCGATCTGCTGATGCGTTCGCTTACCTCACGGTCAAACGCGTAGAGCGTTGGCATGATCGAGTGGCGTACCACGTTTCGTTGGTAATCGGCGGCATCGTTGGTGCGATCTTCGACCCATTCAACGCCGCGGTCGATGCAGAAGCGGCGCAACGCCGCGCACGGCAGATTCACAACCGGGCGTACAACGGTATAGCACAGCGCGCCGCTGTCGTCGCAGACCGGGCGCAGCGCAGGTATTCCAGCGAGCCCGCGGGGGCCTGAACCGCGCATCAGGCGCATCAGCACCGTCTCAGCCTGGTCGTCTGCGTGATGCCCGGTTGCCAGGTAGCGCGCGCCTGACCTGAGCGCAGTGCGGTGCAGAAATCGGTAGCGTACATCTCGCGCAGCCGCTTCAAGCCCGATGCCACGACGAGCCGCATCGATTCTCAACTGGCCGGGCTGCAGTTGCTCTACGTGCAAACTGACACCCAGCGATAGCGATATCTTCTCTACGGCGCTACGCTCGGCTTCTGCCTCAGCAGCACCGCGCAGCGCGTGATCCAGATAAGCGAGATGCAGCGTTCCACGGTGTTCGCACAGTAACTCGTGCAGCAGATACGCAAGCGCAGTGCTGTCACAGCCGCCCGAACACGCCGCCAACCAGGTTGCGCCCAGGTCGAGCTGGTTTGTTGCGCAGAACTGGCGCACCTCGAGAGCGGAGTTGTTGTGATTAGCGGGAATCTGTTCCGCGTTGGTTGAACTCACTCATTACCTCTTCCAACGGGGAATCGAACAGGCGCAGCACCGCGGCGGCAGCACGAGCGATTCCAGCCTCAAACCGCTGCTGTTCTGCACCCTCTGGCGCGCTCAAAACGTGGTCTACAACTTCTGCTCTGCTTGCGGGCCTGCCGATTCCCACGTAGATACGCACAAAACTGCCGTCGCCGAGACAGTGACTGATGGAGTGCAAACCGCGGTGCCCGGCATTTGAGCCGCCTCGCTTGATTCTAACCGAACCGGGGGGCAGATCGACCTGGTCACAGACAACCGCCATTTGGTCAGACGATGCACGAACGCGGCGCAGCAGCGCGGGCAGGACCTCGCCCGAGCGATTCATGTACGTCAGCGGCTTGATCAGGGCAATAGCGCCACGATCCGGATGTTTGCTCTGAGCCTGCTCGTAACCGCGGAACAACCGCCGGCGCAAACTCAGGCCGAGCTCTGCGGCAACCGCGTCGATGACCATGAAACCGGCGTTGTGTCGGGTAGCACGGTACACCGGCCCGGGGTTGCCGAGGCCGACACATAGACGCAGCAGACGCTATTCCTCTTCGCCTTCCCCGGACTCTTCTTCCCCGGCGGCTTGTTCCGCGCCTTCTTCGCCGATCTCTTCTTCCTCTTCTTCTGGTTCGAGAACCTCGACGCGGGCATGCACCACCGAGACGACCACCTGGTCAAGATGCGTCAGAATCCGCACCCCTTCGGGCTGCTCGATGTCGGATACATGCACAGAGTCACCGATATCGAGTTCGCTGACGTCAATACGGAACTCTTGGGGAATATCCTTCGGCAGACATTCAACTTCGATGTCATGCAGACTGACATCCAGAATTCCGCCTTCGCGCACGCCTTTCGGATTGCCGTGTACATGGACCTGGATATTGGTACGCAGCAGTTTGCCCGTTGCAACCTCGTAGAAATCGACGTGTCGGATGCTGCCGGTCAACAGGTCTTCATCCCAGTCCTTGACCAGAACTTCCACATCCCCGCCAGGTGTCTGGAGTGTGATTATCGTACTCTCACTGATATGTTTGAACGTATTGGTGAAATCGTGGGCATCCACCGAAATCGTCAGGTTCTGATCCTGTCCGTAGACTACCGCGGGAATGCGGCCGGACCGACGAAGCCGACCTGTGGGTCCTTTCTTGCGCTCCGTTCGTGTCTCAGCCTTGACTGTCTTATGTTCCATGACCTCTCCTCTTTAACTACGGCAAAAGCTGGGACGGGAGGATTCGAACCTCCGAATGCCGGGATCAAAACCCGGTGGCTTGACCGCTTGCCGACGTCCCAAGAAAGCTTGTTATATGAGTAGGTACAATCCCCTGAACTGCGGTCGCTTGTCAAGAGATCAGCGGGCATTTGTCGGCCAGACCGACGTCAGGCCTCTTCTGTACCGTCGGGGGCGCCCGAAGTACCGATGCTATCGTCGACCTCATCTTCCAGGTTAGCAAACGCGTCCAGAATTCGCTCCTGGAGCTCGTTACGGAAGTCCGAGTTAATCGGGTGCGCCACATCCTTGTACTCGCCGGTCTTTGTCTTGCGGCTCGGCATTGCTATGAAGACGCCAGTCTTTCCCTCTATCACCTTTACGTTGTGTACTACGAAACAATCATCGAAGGTGACTGTGACATAGGCCTTGAGTTTGCCTTCTGAGCTTACCCGCCGAATCCGGATATCAGTAATCTGCATAAAGATGCTCCTTGGATTGCGGTCAGCAGTAACCGACTGCACTCCGTATCAGCCCGTGCTCACTGCGCAGCGGCCTATCGACTACAACGCACAGTTAGTATCGCAAATATGTATCACGCTGTCAAATCTGAGATGTTTCCAGACTCGTCCGGCGGAAGCACCTTCGGGTTACCCCCCTCTCAGGCTCGGTACACCTCGTCACCCGAGAACCAGACGTTTTCGAGCTCGTAGAAATCGCGCGCTTCCTTACTCATAATATGGACTACGGCGAACCCGAGATCCACCAGGTTCCACGAGTTGTCCTGCCGACGCTTCTGGCCGTTGAGCGGTTCCAGGTCACGATCGTGCAGGAACTGTTGAAGATGCTTCTGCAGACCTCGCGCGTGCCCGGTACTGCCGGCCGTGGTTACCACAATATAATCGGTAAAACTGCACACCGCGCCTACGTACAGCGCAACAGTCTGCTCACCCTTGTGCTCATCGAGCATCCGAGCACAGTCGATGACCTGATTACGGTCGGACAACTGTTCCATCAAAATCCCTTCCAAGAATTACCGTCACAAACGCATCTCCATCTTCGCTCTGCGAGGTTTCGCTGTACACCCTTTGACCTTGAAGGATGCCGGCAACGCGCTCGGCGTAGCGCGTGTCGCCGGTTCGATCCACGATTACCGTGTATTCAACGTCACTGCTTTCCGCGTTGCCTATCTGTACAACGTTGAACCCGTAGCCTTCCAACAGGTCGCGAGTGCGCCGCGCCAGCCCGTTAACCGGAGTTCCGTTGAGGATTTCCAGCGTGATCGCGGCATTGTCCTCAAACACTTCCGCATCGCTTGCCAGCGATTCACGGACCTGGCGTACCGTCTGGCGCAACCACTGCCCCTCAAAATGCGGGAACAGCAGTTGCTGCGATTGGCCTTCGGTCTCGATGCGGCGGTAGTTTCCCTGAACGCGGCGGTAGACCAGCTGCTCGGTATCGAGTGCTCTCAACTCCGTCAGGAACCGACCGAATGCGCGCGGCTCGAGGTTGGTTTCCACCGCACGATTGACATAGCTGAAAACCCGAGCGTGATTGAGGTAGTCCGCTCGATCACCGAGGCGATCGAATAGACTCTGTAGAAAGTACTGGTTGCGCCCGATTCGATCTCCCTCACCTGCTGCGCCCGCGTAGCTGAGCAGGTACGTCGCCGTCTTGTTGCCGTCGAGAACTACGTTACCGGCCGGCAGCAGAAGCCGCGGCTGGCCCTCGTCGGGACTGATTCCGGCGTCCAGAAAAAGATTGACGCCTTCACTGAGATCAACCAACTGCCCGATGCCCTCTACAGTAGCCGATACATAGAAAGGAATGTTCACCCCGAGCAGACGCTCGACGGTCCTGCGGTAATCATCAACGCCGCTGTCGCGGTAGACCGCATCAACGCGGTCTACTCGATTGAGTGACCCCAGAATCGAGCCCACGTCACCGGGAACATCAAAAAACGCGCCACGCCGGGTTGTCGGATTGTAGAGAAACACCTGCGTGAACAGCGGCGCGTCGTCGTGCTCAACGACTACCAGCATCGTGATCTCTTCACCAGCGTCGACCATCTCCGTGATGACATCGCTGCGAACCTGTAGATGCACCACAAGCGCCGTAGCGGCAATAATCAACACGATGAGTACGATGAATATGATTGACCGGTCAAACTCTTTCTTGCGCTTCAATCCGTTACTCGCCGCTGCAGTTCAGTTTCAAGTTGCTGTGTTGGCTCGGCCAGCTCAAGCCCGCGTCGCCGCACATCGTCAATTGCCGCCAGCACCATCTGATCCAGGTCATCGCCGGCGATGACTCTACGCGTAGCAGCGCCGAGGAATCCGCGGCCGGGCTCAAAATAGTCCGCCACGTACAACACCTTTCCCAGCGTTCCCAGGCGCCGATGTCCCAGAGTGTGGTGGCGCACAGCGTCCAACACCTCTTCATCGCTGACCGAAAACCTGTCGCTCAGTATCAGCGCACCGACGCGCCCGTGCAGCAGCACCGGATGCTCTCGTTCCAGCGGCGATATCGGTTGACCGTCTTTCACAGCAGTACTGAGCAAAGCTTCGTGGGACCATTCCCGTGCCAGATCATGCCCCCATGCGGCCAGTAATCCGGAATCTGCATCAACGTCGAAGCGGACGCATAAATCAACGGTCAACAAAGCCACACGTGCCACGTGCGCTACGCGCGGCGGCGACAACTGTTCCTGAGCAAAGTCACGGATCCGATCCACAAGCTGCGCGCTATCCATCAAAGCCGTAGAGTGTGTGCTTTTGAATGTAGGCATATACGCTGTCCGGGACAAGATAACGGAACGCTGCCCCTCGCCCAATCCGTTCACGTATCATCGATGATGACACCGCCAGCGCAGAGTTGTCAAGAGCAGTGGCCGTTGAAAGCAACTGCGGTAGCCGGCGGTTGTCGCGCCGCGCCACCATGATATCGGTAGAACGGATCAGTTCCTCTGCCGACCGCCACTGGTCGAACGTGTCTGCAAGGTCATCACCGATAATGAGTCCCAGTGGATGGCAATAGCGCTCACTCAGATGCCGCACCGTATCGATAGTGAATGACACCCCGCCCTGCTGCAGTTCCCACGGCTCCACGGCAAACGCGGGATTGTCGCTGACTGCCAGCTCCAGCATCTCAAGGCGCCGGCGTTCATCAGCAGCAGGCCGCTGCTGCTTGTGCGGCGGTTGCGCTGCCGGCACGAACAGAATAGTGTCGTAGCCGAACTGCCGGCGCACTTCCTCGGCAATAAACAGATGTCCGATGTGCACCGGATCAAAGGATCCTCCAAGCAGAGCCACGCGCGCCTTAGTCACGCTGCTCACCGCCGGAACCACTACCGAGCGTGTTGCCGCTGGTTACCATTTGACCGAGGCGTTGCATCAACGCATCCAGTCCGCTGCGCGCCGCTGACGAGACGCCAACTACATCTTCGTCCGACAGCGCCTCCACCAGACGCGCCAGCTGCTCTCCATCAGGGTCGAGGTCGATTTTGGTACCAACCACAAGTCGCCGTTTGCCGGCCAGGCGCGAGTCGAAGGCCGCCAGTTCGGCTATCAGGGTCCGATAGCTGAGTGCGGGATCGGGATCGGTTACATCGATCAGCACGGCTAGGACAACCGTGCGGGCGATATGCCTGAGAAACTGGTGCCCCAGGCCGGCGCCTGCGGCGGCTCCTTCGATTATGCCGGGGATATCCGCCAGCACGATGTCCTGGTCGTAGTAGCGCGCCACGCCCAGATTGGGTACGCGCGTAGTGAACGGATAACTGCCAATTTTGGGATGCGCCGCCGTCAATGCCTGCAACAGACTGGATTTCCCGGAGTTAGGCAGCCCTATAAGTCCAACGTCCGCTATCAGCTTCAATTCAACCTGTAAGCTCCGATCCAGGCCGGGTTCTCCGGGCTGCGCGAACTTGGGAGCCTGGTGGGTCGATGACTTGAAATGGGTGTTGCCTTTACCACCCCTGCCACCCGCCAGCAAGACAAACTCGTCTCCGGGCTCGGTAACGTCAGCCAGCACTTCACCGGTTTCGCTGTCGCGAATGGTCGTGCCCGGCGGAACGTCCAGCACCCAGTCTTTGCCGTCGCGGCCATGGCGCTTGCGCTTCTGTCCGGAGTGTCCATCCTCGGCACTGAAACGGGTTCCGCCGGCGAGGTGCGCCAGCGTTTTCAGGTTGCTTCGAACGCGCACGACCACATTGCCGCCGCGGCCGCCGTCTCCGCCGTCCGGGCCACCGCGCGGCGCGTAGCGTTCACGGCGAAAAGAGACAGCGCCGGGCCCGCCGTGCCCGGATGCTGCATGAATGGTTATATCGTCAACAAAGCGTTGCAAGTTGCGCGCAGACTATCCGGCCAACGTTCCTGCCGACGCCGGCGTTTCAACGCTCAGCGGTTCAATGTTCACCATCTTGCGGCCGCGCTTGATTGCAAATACCACGCGTCCCGCGGACTTGGCAAACAGGGTATCATCGCGCCCGATTCCCACGTGTTGCCCCGGGTGAAAGCGCGTGCCTCGCTGACGTACGATGATTTCACCAGCTTTGACAATCTGGCCGCCAAAACGCTTGACTCCCAGCCGCTGTGAATGAGAGTCTCGACCGTTCTTGGAGCTTCCTCCACCTTTCTTATGTGCCACTGTATTCCCCTTCTTGCATAACCATCAGGCCCAATTGATCTGCACCTGCGCTGGTTCATCGCGGGAAAGATCCTCAAGACCGCGTACCAGAACGTCGGTGACACCGAGCAGGTACGCACCGTCATGCACTCCGTACTGCTCTACGCTGATCTCAAGCGCACCCTCAGCCGGCGCACGCCCCGAGATAACGATCGAAGCGTGATCACCGAGTACACGCGACGTTGTGCGCAGCAGGGCAGTTGCCGCCGCACACACCAGACTGGCATCCTTGCGCCCATCCGCGTGTCCCAAAGACTGCAGCCGCCGAAGACATCCATCCCCGTCGAGCTGCAGCGTAACGCTGATCACAAACCTCAGGCTCCGAGAATTTCGCCAACCCGGATAACCGAGTACTGCTGGCGATGACCGCGCTTGCGCTTGTAGTTCTTTCTTCGCTTGTACTTGAACACGATAATCTTCTTGTCCTTACCGTGCTCCTCGACAACTGCTGTTACCCTGGCACCCTTGACATACGGGGTGCCAACCTTGACCGTCTCGGTATCGCGCAGCATCAGTACCGAGTCAAATTCCAGCGAAGCACCGGCATCCTGTGCCAGGCGATCGACTTTCAACACCGACCCGGGTTCAGCTTTGTACTGCTTTCCAGCGATTTCTACCATTGCGTACATGTAACATATCCTTAAGTGACAATCCGTTGCGTGACGCTATAGTTACCACAAAACCACCGTGATGGTCAAGCGCCCCGTTTGACCGCGAAGCTGGTACGCTTCTCAGGGCAAGACCGTGCGGCCCATCAGAAAGCGGTCAACCTCGCGGGCAGCCTCGCGGCCTTCCTTGATTGCCCAGACTACCAGTGACTGGCCGCGACGCGCATCACCGGCGGCAAAAACTTTGGGTTTACTGGTAGAAAAGGCCCCGTAATCGGCGCGGATGTTGGAACGCGCGTCGCGCTCCAGCCCCAACTGCGAGGCTACGTCGTCTTCGGGTCCCACAAATCCCATCGCCAGCAGCACCAGGTCTGCGGGCCAACGCTGCTCGCTACCGGGAATCTCCTCCATCTGCGGGCGCTCGCCGGGCGGCTTGTGCCACTTGACGCGCACCGTTGTGACGGCGCTGACCGCTCCCTGGTCATTGCCCAGAAACTCCTTGGTCAGGATGCTGAACTGGCGCGGGTCGGCGCCGAATCGGGCCTGCACTTCCTCGTGACCGTAGTCGTTCTTGAGCAGACGAGGATAGACCGGCCACGGATACTCTGCGCTGCGTTCGGCTGCCGGTTTGGAGAGCAACTCAAAGTTCGTGATGCTACGTGCCCCGTGCCGGATCGAGGTTCCGATGCAATCGGTACCGGTGTCACCTCCGCCAATCACAATCACGTGCTTGTCTTTGGCCGAGATGTAGTTTCCATCCGCCAGCTCGGAATCGAGCAGGCTCCTGGTATTGGCTCGCAGAAAATCCATGGCAAAGTGTATACCGTTCAATTCTCGTCCCGGCGTCGGCAGATCTCGCGGTTTGGTTGCTCCCACGGTCAGCAGCACGGCGTCCCACTCGGCGATCAACTGTTGTGGATCGATATCTCTGCCAACCCAGACGCCGG
The DNA here is from genome assembly GCA_007693325.1 of Spirochaetaceae bacterium. Taxonomy (GTDB): domain Bacteria; phylum Spirochaetota; class Spirochaetia; order DSM-27196; family PWMO01; genus PWMO01. The sequence goes on along the minus strand of REDW01000068.1, from coordinate 92,269 downwards.
GTCGAAACTCGATTCCTTCACTGGCCATGATCGCGTTGCGTTGCTCCACCAGCCGCTTGTCGAGTTTCATATTGGGAATCCCGTACATCAACAGCCCACCGATGCGATCATCACGCTCGAACACGGTTACCAGATGGCCGGCCTGGTTGAGCTGATCGGCGGCAGCCAGCCCGGCGGGCCCGCTGCCCACAATCGCAATTCGCTTACCGCTGCGCCACGCAGGAACTCGCGGCTTCATCAGGCCGGAGTCGTAGGCGCGGTCTATGATGGCGCATTCGTTGTCCTTGATGGTCACCGCGGGTTCATTGATCGCCAGCACACACGCGCTTTCACACGGTGCCGGGCAGACACGACCGGTGTACTCCGGAAAGTTGTTAGTCTTCATCAGGCGCCCGAACGCCTCTTGCCATCGTCCATGGTAGACCAGGTCGTTCCACTCGGGAATCAGGTTATCAACCGGGCAACCGTAGTCAGACTGGCAGAACGGGGTGCCGCAGTCCATGCAGCGGGCGCCCTGCTCGCGGCGCTGGGCCTCATCGAGATGAATGTGAAACTCGTTGAAATCCTGCACTCGCAGAGCAGGATCGCGGTCGCTCACGCTTCGGCGTACGTATTCCAGAAAACCGGTTGGCTTACCCATGCACAACCTCCTTATCGCGGGTGCGCTGAATCTCCAGAACGCGACGGTACGCGGGAGAGATTACACGCACGAATTCGTCTCTGCGCCGGGCCCAGGTCGACAGCACGTATTCACCGAGAGTGCTGCCGGTATAATTCACGTGCTCAGTGACCAGATCGAGGATTGTACGCTCATCCATATCGTCAATAGCCCCGACTTCAACCATGCCGGGATTGACAAACTCTTCAAAGCGTCCATCGCGGTCCCAGATGTATACAATGCCGCCAGACATTCCGGCGGCAAAGTTGCGCCCGGCTGCGCCCAGGATTATCACCCTTCCGCCGGTCATGTATTCGCAGCCATGATCCCCCACACCCTCTACCACTACGTGCGCCCCCGAATTTCTGACACAGAAGCGCTCGGCGGCCATACCGCGGAAAAACGCTTTACCCGAGATCGCTCCGTATAACGCCACATTACCGATTATGATATTGTCCTCGGGTACAAACCCGGCGTGCGCCGGAGGATACACCACAATCTTTCCGCCGGACAGCCCCTTGCCGACGTAATCGTTAGCATCGCCCTCCAACTCCAGTGTCACGCCACGCGCCAGCCAGGCACCAAAGCTCTGACCTGCTGCCCCGCTGAACCGTACGTGGATGGTATCCTCGGGTAGGCCGTCGATACCCCAGCGTTTGGCAATCTGGTGACTCAGCATGGTACCGGCGGTACGATCGGTGTTGCGAATTGACAACTCCAGCCGAACGGGGGTGCACTCCTCGATGGCGTCTTCGCACAGTGCTATCAGCTTCAAGTCCAGAACGTCTTCGATTGCATGATCCTGTGGTACACAGCACAGCATTCCGTTGCCGTTCTCTCCGGGAACCACAGGAGTCAGAAGTTTCGACAGGTCAACTCCTCGCGATTTCCAATGGCGCACGTCTTCATCGACCTCGAGCATATCGACTCGCCCCACCATTTCCTCGAAGGTTCGGAACCCCAGCTGCGCCATGATCTCCCTGACCTCCTGCGCTACAAAATTGAAGTACGCGATCACGTCTTCAGGTTTTCCGGTGAACTTCTGACGCAGTCGCTCATCCTGCGTTGCAACGCCCACCGGACAGGTGTTCTTGTGACAGACGCGCATCATGATGCAGCCGAGCGCAATCAGCGGCCCGGTGGAGAAACCGCATTCCTGGGCACCAAGCATCGCGGCAATCACAACATCGCGCCCGGTCTTCAGCTGGCCGTCGGTCTGCACAACTACCCGGCTGCGCAGGTCATTCATCACCAGAGTCTGGTGAGTTTCGGCAAGGCCGAGCTCCCACGGCAGGCCGGCGTGCTTGATACCGGTCAGCGGTGAAGCACCAGTCCCGCCGTCCTGACCAGAGATGAGTATGTGATCGGCGTGCGCCTTGGAGACGCCTGCAGCAATCGTACCAACCCCCACCTCGGAAACCAGCTTGACACTGACCCGCGCACTGGGGTTGGAGTTCTTCAGGTCAAAAATCAGCTGCGCAAGGTCTTCGATAGAGTAGATATCGTGATGCGGCGGAGGGCTGATCAGCCCGACCCCCGGCGTTGAATAGCGTGTCCTGGCGATAACGTCGAAGACCTTGTGACCGGGTAGTTCGCCGCCCTCGCCCGGCTTGGCTCCCTGAGCCATCTTGATCTGGATTTCATCGGCGTTAGTCAGGTATTCGATTGTCACACCGAAGCGTCCCGAGGCGATCTGCTTGATAGCCGAGCGTTTGGACTGCCCGTCGGGAAGCGGTGTGTAGCGCTCACGCATCTCTCCGCCCTCTCCGGTGTTTGACTTGCCACCGATGCGATTCATCGCCAGCGCCAGTGTCTCGTGGGTCTCCTGCGAAATTGACCCGAAGCTCATAGCCCCGGTTACAAAGCGCCTGGTGATGGCGGATACCGGTTCGACCTCATCCAGCGCTATGGGACTGCCGCAGCGAAGCTTGAGCATACCGCGGATTGTTGCCTGCTCACGGGAACGGGCGTTCTGGCGTTCAGCAAACCGCTTGTAGGCTGATGCGTCGAGGTAGCGTACGGCGGCCTGCACATCGGCGATGCTCTGCGGATCCCACATGTGTTTCTCGCCGCCGCTGCGCCACTGATAATCTCCGGGGTTATAGTAGTCGCTGCCGATCGGCGCATTGGGCCCCGGGTAGCCGAGTGCGTGACGCCGTGCGGCCTCTTCTGCCAGAACGTCGAAGTCAGCGCCCTCGATTCGCGACGCCGTTCCGGCAAAGCAGGTGTCGACAACCTCGGCGGCCAGGCCAACAATCTCGAATATCTGGGCGCCTTTGTAGCTCTCCAGGGTTGAGATTCCCATCTTGCCGAACACCTTGCGCATGCCCCAATCCAGCGCCTGGTGATAGCGTTCGACGATTTCGCGGTCGGATAACTCAGCGTCGATTACTCCATCGTGTCTGAGCTTCCACATCGCCTCGTAGGCCAGGTACGGGTTGACAGCATCAGCCCCGTAGCCCACCAGGGTACAGAAGTGGTGAACCTCGCGCGGCTCGCCGGACTCAACAATCACCCCGATCTGGGTCCGCTTGGCGGCGCGCACCAGATGATGATGTACCGCACCGGTGGCTGCCAGTGCACTGACGGCGACCCGCTGTTCGCCGGCAGCTCGATCCGAGAGTATCACCAGACTGTAGCCGTCACTGATTGCCTGCTCAGCTTCCAGACTGATGCGACTCAGCGTAGCGCGCAGTCCAGTGCTATGCTCACTCAGCGGATAGGTTATGTCGATCACCCTGGACTTCCAGCCGCGGTAATCGATATCCCGAAGCTGCTGCAGTTGGGCGTTGTCGATGATCGGCCGCTCGAGTTGCAGTCTCTTACAGTGCTCGGCGGTGATCTGCAGCAGATTCTGCTCGGGCCCGATGTACGAAGAAAGATCCATGATGATATCTTCGCGTATCGAGTCAATCGGCGGATTGGTCACCTGCGCAAACAGCTGCTTGAAGTAGTCGTAGAGCAGACGCGGTTTATCAGACAGAACCGCCAGCGGCGTATCGTTACCCATGGACCCAAGCGGCTCTTTGCCGTTCTCGGCCATCGGTTTGAGTATGATGTTCAAATGCTCAACGGTGTAGCCGAACATGCGCAGCCGTTCCAGCACCGTATGCGGTTCCAATCCGGGTACCGTCAGCGGCTGCGGCAACTGCGCCAGAGTGATTCGCTGCTGCTGCAGCCACTTGCGGTACGGCCGCCGTGCGGCGATATCGCTCTTGAGCTTTTCATCGCCGACAATGCGGCCCTTCTCGAAATCAACCAGGAACATCCTTCCGGGACGCAACCGGCCCTTGATCCTGATCCTCTCGGGTGCGATGTCCAGCACACCTACTTCACTGGCCATTATCACCAGGTCGTCTTTTGTAACATAGTAGCGACTGGGACGCAGACCGTTACGGTCGAGCAGCGCACCGATAACGTGCCCGTCGGTGAAAGAAATGGAAGCCGGTCCGTCCCACGGCTCCATCATGCAGCTCATGAACTCGTAGACCGCTTTGCCCACCGGCGGCATATGGCTATGCTTCTGCCACGCCTCGGGAACCATCATCATCACCGCTTCGGGCAGCTCGCGTCCGGCCATCAACAGCAGCTCGAGTACGTTATCAAAATTGCCCGAGTCCGAACAATCGGGTTCAATCACTGGAAATATCCTGCTGATTTCCTCGCCAAACAGCTCGCTGGAAAGTACGCCCTCGCGCGCGCGCATCTTGTTGATGTTGCCGCGTAGTGTGTTTATCTCACCGTTATGCGACATGAAGCGCAGTGGTTGCGCACGATCCCAGCTTGGAAACGTATTGGTGGAGAAGCGTGAATGCACCATCGCAAGGTGCGAGACGTATTCGGGATCCGACAGATCGGTATAATAGGCGAACAGCTGTTCGGGCATCAGCATACCCTTGTAGACGATCACCCGTGTTGACAGGCTGCAGATATAGAAGAAGTCTGCCGGATCGTTGTCCCCGCCCCGAATGTGGCGTGTTGCCGACTTGCGAATCATATAGAGCTTGCGCTCGAATTCGGCTTCGCTGATATCGCTTGGACCGGCTATGAACACCTGCTTGATGACCGGTTCACTCTGGCGCGCGGTTGGCCCGATAATTGAGTTGTCACGAGGAACGTCGCGCCAGCCCAGAGTTCGTTGACCGGCCTGGTTGATAATGCGCTCGAAATGCTGCATGCAGCGCTCTCGTTGTCCATCATTCTGCGGCAGGAACACCAGGCCGGCCGAGAACGTCCCTCGCGGCGGCAGATCCAGCCCCAGGTCCCGTTTGATCACCCGTTCGAGAAATGCATGCGGCAGGGACGTCAGAACTCCTGCACCGTCGCCGCTGTTCTTGTCTGAACCTACCGCGCCACGATGCGTCATGTTCACCAGGATTTCGCGTGCGTTTTCCAGAATATCGTGGCTCTTGCGGCCTTTGATATGCGCAACAAAGCCTACACCACACGAGTCGTGTTCATTGGCCGGATGGTAGAGCCCCTGTTGCTTTGGTCGAGTAGTTGCCGCCATAATACGCCTCCCACCAGCGGTAGAACCGGATGATTGAGTGTATGTATGATGCAAAAACCGTGCCAAAACCGTGAGGCCGATTAATTGTGTCTTGGGCAAACAGTTATCCGCTACTTCTTCGGACGTACGGCCGACAAAAGCTACATCTTAGTAGGTAATTTGCACAAAAACCATACCAATATGTAGTTCTGCAGCCGGGCTACATGACTTCCAGGAACGGAATACCCACCAGCCTGCAACCGTTGCGCAGCGTCTGCGCTACCGCACGCGCCAGCGCCAGCCGTGCGGCGCGCGTCGGCAGCTCTTTCTCTACCGCAATCGGATAATCGTGATAGTAGCGCGAGAACGCCTTGGCGACATCGTAGAGATAACCGGTTACGATTGAAGGACTATGCTGCCTGCCGGCCAGGCCGACTATCTCGGGAAACTCAGCCAGCCGCTTGATCAGGTCCCATTCTTCTGCCGTGCTGAGTAACGCGGCGTCAATCGGCTCATCTGTCAGCCCCTGTTGCGGCACATCCACCGACGCCTTGCGCAGCATGCTCGAAATGCGCGCTCCGCTGTACTGCAGATAGGGTCCGGTATTGCCGTTAAAGGAAATTGACTCCTTGGGATCGAAAACCATGTCCTTGGCGGGTGTAACCTGCAGCAGGTAATAGTGCAGCGCGCCAAGCGCCACATCGGCGGCGGTTGCCTGGACATCACCGACTTCCTCCTCGCGCCCCTTACTGCGAATTTCCTGCACCGCCATCTCCTCCAGCCGTGCGATCAGGTCATCGGCATCTACTACCGTGCCCTCGCGAGACTTCATCTTGCCTTCGGGAAGATTAACCATGCCGTAGGCCAGATGAAAAAGAGATTCGGCCCACGGCATCCCAAGCTGCTTGAGCACGTGGAACAGGACGGTGAAGTGGTAGCGCTGCTCGGAGGCAACAACGTAGATCAACCGGTCAAACGGCCAATCGCGGTGCCGTGCAATAGCGGTGCCGATATCCTGAGTGAGGTAGAGCGAAGTGCCATCCCCTCGCAGCAACACCTTCTTGTCCAGACCAATCGGTTCGAGATCAATCCAGATAGAGCCGTCCTGGTGACGAAAGAACACCCCCTGCTCGAGCCCACGCAGCACTTCATCGCGCCCGGCGCGGTAGGTCTGGCTCTCGTAATAGACTTCATCAAACGAGACCCCGGTTCGCCGGTAGGTTTCCCAGATTCCCTCGACCGCCCAGCCATTCATGCGCTTCCACAGCTCGAGAACCTCCGGATCGCCGTTCTCCCACTGTTGCAGCATTGTACGCGCCTGTGCCTCGGCGTCAGCATCCTCGTTGGCCCACTGATTGAAACGCACGTAGTACTTGCCCACAAAGTGATCGGACTTGATGCCCTCCGATTCAGGGGTGGCGTCATTGCCAAATCTACGGTACGCCAGCATCGACTTGCAGATGTGAACGCCGCGGTCGTTGATGAGATTGACCTTTCTGACCTCGGCTCCGTTGGCCTGCAGAATCCGCGCTACGCTCTCTCCAAGGATATCATTGCGCAAGTGCCCCAGGTGCAGCGGCTTATTGGTGTTGGGACACGAGAACTCGATCATCACCCGCGTGCCCGACAGCTCCTCGGTACAGCCGTAGCGCTGCTTTTCCTGCAGCACCCGTTGGATTATCGCGCTGCCCAGTGCAGCGCGATCGAGGTGCACATTGATGTAGGCACCGGCCTGTTCGAGAGTACAGCCGGGCAGCGCCTGGTCTATCCGCGGCAGCAACGCCGCAGCAATGGCCGCAGGCGCCCGGCGCAGAACTCTGGCAAACGGAAATAGCGGCACCGCCAGATCCCCCATCTCCGGACGTGGGGGAACCTCAAGCTGCACGGCGGCCGCGTCGATTGACTTTGAATCCACGCCGGCATCGGCTGCAAGTACACGCAACTGTTCGGCAATGGTGTGTCTCAACTCCTGGCGGATGTCATTCATAACTGTTGGCTTCTCCTACCGCAATTGCAAGCATTCTGACAAAACTGCCCGCCCCCTGGCGGCGATATGACCCCAGATCCCGGCTGCACACCGTGCACTCGTTGACCTCGGTGAGGCTCCGGACACCGCGCTCAAAGAGGATAGCTCGGTTGGCCGCACGCAAATCAAGGTAAGCAGCGCCGGCGGCATCGCGGCGTACCGTGTTGTCTCCCCAGCGAGCACCAAACTCCAGGGCACGCGCGCGCTCCACACGGTAGCAGCATGCACCGATGCACGGTCCAAGAACAACCTCCAGGTCAGCGGCCTCGCTGCCCCACTCTGCGTGCAGCAGATCCAGCGCAACCGCGACTATCCCGGTGCCTTTCCATCCCGAGTGCAGCGCTGCACGCACACCACGAAGCCGATCCCAGACAAAGATCGGCATGCAATCCGCCACGGTAACCGCCAGTGACACACCCGCATCGGCGCACAGCATCCCATCGGCTTCATAATGGTAGTCAACCACTGTCTGCGGATTGACAATCGCAACACGGCGCGAATGCGTCTGATGACGCAGCGCCGTCTTGTGCGGTGCTACACCCTGACGCTGCAACCACGCATCGCGCCGCGGATTGGGCCCACCTGACGGCCCCATATCGCCGGCAGACAGCAGGCTCAGCCGCAGATCGAGCGGCGCCGGTAGCCGGGCCGTATCGGCGGTAGCGGTCGAGCGCTCCAGCTGTACTTCGGTTATCACGTGGAGGGAATCTTACTCAAAGCCGCGGCGGCGGTCAACTCGCCGCTTTGCGAGCCCGCCGCGCAACGCTGTTTTCTATATCGTAGAGTTTGCCGATACCCTCGCGACATACCGTTGCGCGCTGCATGACCGCATCGAGCTGCTGCATAAGCGTCTGGTGCGACCTCCCGCCGATAGTACCTAGATTGGACAGCGTATCGTACTTTCCGCCGACCTCACCGTAGAGGATACCGTGAATTACTTCGGCAAGTACCCGCAGATGTTCGAGTGCATCGCTGACACAGCGCCCGGCAATCTGATCAACCTGTGCTGCGAGTTCTGCCAGGTTCCGCATTCTGACTTCACGCGGCGCCGCATCCTTCTCGATAGCGGCGCGCGCCCGTCCAATGTCTCCGCTCGCAGACAACCGCGTTTCCAGTGTATCGACTGCCTGTTGCACTTCCAGCAGCCCGTTGAACGCCGCTGTGTACTCATCGCGATTGGCTTGCTTGTAGAACTCGCCATCGATCAACAGGGTCTTCAACGGCTGGTGCATCATGGTGGCAAACGGCCCCAGCATCACCGCCCGCACAACCCCCAGCGAGGCCGCGTGCTTTCCGTGTCCCGCGGCAAGCGGCGGATATCCTTTGATCGGAGTTGGCTCCACTCCGTCGGTATAGTCGCGAGCCTCCTCGAGAGCACGCAGTTTCTGCTGCTGGACGTGATAGTGCGAGAAAAGACGATCCACTCGCTCGCGCCAGAAGCGTTTGACCAGTGCAAACCAGTCCTCTCCGCCGCTGGCCGCCGCGATGCTGAAGTTGATGTCGCGGCGCGCGTAGCGCACCAGGTCGTGCAGCGGGAGGTCGTCCAGGATATCCCAGATAACGCGAAGATTGTGGTTCCCCTTCTGCACCAGTGCCACCAGTTCTGCCTCGGCCACCGCGCCGCCGCGGTCCAGATCGTCATCGCGTGAGAACAGCGCTACCGCCTGCAGCACCTTCTGCGATGGGTTCTCGTAAAGCGCCTGCACCACCTGCCACAACCGAGTAAGCGGTTCTGCCAGCATATGCAGCGGTGCCGAAACAGCGCCCTGCTCGTCCTGGTCAAACGAGTTCAAGATCTCGTCAAAGGCAAAGTGCGACAGCCGATCGAGAGCTTCCAGAAAACGCGCATTGGCGTAGAGCGCGTCACGCTCGTGATACGGCATCAGCTCCAGTATCTGCAGCGCATTGTTGTGAAGCTTCTTCTTGAGCTGGTACTCCTCTATGCCGGGCTCATCCTCAGCCACACGCTCAGGATCGGTGTCAGCGATCAGGCGCTGCTGTACATCCGGCGCATCGAGACCAAGCAGAAACGCCAGGAACTGCGCCCGATCGCGATTCCAGCCGAGCTCCAGCGGTGCGACAAAAAAACGTGCACTGTCGCGCAGCCGCTCTATCTGTTGCTGAAATGAATCGAGCAGCCGATTCTGTCTCAAATTTATGATTCCCGGTTTCGCAGACCTGATGGTGGCGCCCAGCTCCGATAACAGATCATCGGCAACCACTTCCAGCCGGCTGCGTCCGCTGATCAGCGAACGAAGAAAGACCATCAGGCGGCGCAACAAGCCGTAACGCTCCAGAACCTGCTCGACATCCGGCGGCTGAAAATCGGGTTGCAGCGCAGGCTCGCGCTCAATCGACGCGGCACGGCGCAGGCGCTGCAGCATCTCCTCGCGCTCTGAAGAGGAGAGCGTCCGTGTCAGTCGATCGAGTACCGTGAAGTCTGCCATCGATACCTCCATAGTATGTGGCTTGTGCCCGCTGGTCAACAAAGCGGTTGCCAGGCCCTTGACAAACAGGCCGTGCACCTCCGATTATAACACTGATGAACAAAACCAAGGTCTCCGTACAACACGTGAACCTTCCCGCGGCAATACTCGCCATGATTATTATTATCATCTCGAGGTGTGCACCGCAGGAAGCGTAACGGTTCGGAACCGAATAACGGCCGTCCTTCCTGCGAGGGACGGCCGTTGTTTTTTGTGCGGTTGTCCTGACTGGAAGGCAACACAAGGAGAAAGGGATGCGACAACTACACGTATACGACACTACCCTGCGCGACGGGATGCAGGGCATGGGCATCAGCTATACGCTGGATGACAAACTGAAGATCGCGCATACGCTGGACGAGCTCAAAATCGACTACATCGAAGGCGGTTTCCCGCTTTCAAATGAAAAAGAGGCCGCGTTCTTCGAACAATGCCGCAAGGAACGCTTCAGCCACGCCAGGATTGTGGCGTTTGGTTCAACCCGTCGACCCGGAATCGACGCCTCGAGGGACGACAACATTCTGGCTATCCTCAACGCCGAGACGCCAACGGTGATTGTGGTAGGCAAGACCTGGAAGGCCCACGTAGAAAAGGTTCTCAAGACCGATGAAGAGGAGAACCTCCGTATGATCTACGACTCGATAGCGTTTCTCAAAGGTGAGGGCCGCGAAGTCTTCTTCGACCTTGAACATTTCTTTGACGGCTATAAGGATGATTCAGCCTACGCGCTGCGCGTACTTCAGGCCGCCAGCGAGGCCGGCGCAGATGCGGCGGTACTGTGCGACACCAATGGCGGAACCCTTCCCGATGAAGTAACCCGAATCATGGGCGAGCTGCCGGCCGACACGCTTGCTCCCCTCGGCGGCCACTTCCACAACGACTGCGGAACCGCCGTTGCCAACTCGCTGGCCGCAGTGGACAGCGGAGCCGTTCAGATTCAGGGCACCGTCAATGGCTGGGGCGAACGCTGCGGCAACGCCAATCTATGCGTCTTTATTCCCAACGTGGTCCTGAAGAAAGGCTACAAGCCGGCGGTTGCCGACAAACTGGACAAACTTACCACGCTATCACGCTTTGTGGCCGAGAAAGCCAACATTATCCCCGACAAGCGCCAACCCTACGTCGGCGAAGCCGCGTTCAGCCACAAAGCCGGTCAGCACGCCGATGTAGTTGCCAAGGCCGCCTACCTGATGGAGCACACCGACAGCAGCCTGGTTGGTAACGAGCGCCGCATTCTGCTCTCCGAACTGGCAGGCAAGGCAACCATCGTAGAGAAGCTCAAGCGTTACGGCCAGTTTGCCAAGAACGATCCTGCGGTAAACGATCTTATCCACGAACTGAAGGACCGCGAGCGCAGCGGCTATGAATACGAAGCAGCCGAAGCCTCCTTCGAGTTGCTGCTGCGCAAAGCCATCGGCCGTTACACGCCGCTGATTGCCTTGAAGAACTACCATCTGGAATCCTACAAGACTCTTGACGCCCCTTCCAAGACGGTCGGGCGCATCTTTCTACAGTCAAGCGATTACGATCTGATGGGTGCCGCGGTAGGGATCGGCCCGGTTGAAACGCTTGACCACGCGCTGCGCGACGCGCTTGAATCGCACTACCCGTTCCTGCGCGACATCGGCCTCACCGACTATCGCGTGCGGGTACTCAATCCCGAACAGCACGCAGCGGCCAGGGTACGAGTGTTTATCACCTCCAGTGACGGCAAGACGTCGTGGGATACCGTCGGCGTGCACGAGAATATCATCGAAGCGTCCTGGCAGGCGCTGGTTGACAGTCTGGAGTACTACTACAACGGCTACGTGCTCGAGGACGAAACCCACGTCCAGTCGCAACACGAGGCGGCTGCGCCGGCAGGCAGCTGACCAGCCGAGGCTACCAGCTGCCCGGCAGGCGGCGCGGGACTGTTGCGCCGGTGCGCAGGTAACGGATGCCCTCCAGCGCCGCCTCGGCTGCCGAAGTAGTAGTGGTATACGGAACGTGGCGGCGCATGGTCTCAATGCGAATGTAGCCGTCATCGCGCTGGGTGTAGCGGCCCAGCGGAGTATTGATCACCAGCGCAATCCGTCCGGCCGCCAGATGATCCACGATATTGGGGTGCCCCTCGTGGACCTTGAGAATCACCTCTGCGAATACCCCGTTGGCAAACAGAAAGTCGGCTGTACCCCGGGTTGCGCTGATTTCAAAGCCCAGCTGCTGCAGTTCCTTCACCAGCGGCAACAGCGTCTGCTTGTCCGAATCGTGCACCGATACAAACACCCGGCCTTCAATCGGCAGATCGCTGCCGGCAGCGCTCGATGCCTTGGCAAAGGCTTCGCCGAAGCTCTCGCCGATACCGATGGATTCGCCGGTAGACCGCATCTCGGGACCCAGCAGCGGATCCATATCGCGGAAGCGGTCAAACGAGAACATCGCCTCCTTGACCGCCCAGCCGATTACCGGGCGCCCTTCGCCGACGTTGCGGATTCCGGTCTCCCCGTCGTTGATAAGACCCTGACTCTTTAAATCAACGCCCATCCAGAGCTGAACCGCGGCGTCCACCAGGTTGACGCCGCTTACCTTGGAGATGAATGGCACAGTTCGTGAGGCGCGCGGATTAACCTCAATAACGTAGACCTCACCGTGCTTGACGGCAAACTGAATATTGAGAAAACCGATTACGCCGAACTCGCGCGCAATCAGCGCGGCGGCGCGCTTTATCTGCTGCAGGTTCTCGGGATCACCTTTGTAGGGCGGAAAGACGCACGCAGAGTCACCCGAGTGGATGCCTGCGGCCTCGATGTGCTGCATGATACCGGCCACGTAGACGTGCTTGCCGTCGCACAGCGCGTCGAGGTCGTACTCGAAGGCATCCTCGAGAAACTGGTCTACCAGCACAGGCTCGGCCTGTGAGATGCGGATCCCGCCACCCGCAAGGTAGCTGTCCAACTCCTCGGCGGTATAGACAATCGACATGCTGCGGCCACCGAGAACAAACGACGGCCGGCAGAGCACCGGATAGCCGATCTCTGCGGCGTGCAGCTGAGCCTCGTCACGGCTGGAAGCCATGCGGTTTTCAGCCTGTCTGAGACCGGCCTTGGCAATCACGCGGGCAAACAGGCCGCGGTCTTCGGCATCGCGGATGCGCGCCGGCGGCGTGCCGACGATGGTTGCACCGGCGGCTTCCAGTTCCGCGGCCATGTTCAGCGGTGTCTGTCCGCCGAGCTGCACCACCACCTCCTTTGCCTGCTCTTTGTGCAACACTTCGATAACGTCTTCCGCGGTCAGAGGTTCGATGTAGAGGCGGTCCGAGACGTTGAAGTCCGTGGATACGGTTTCGGGGTTGGAGTTTATCATGATGGTTGGTCGCCCGTGCCGACGATACGCCATAGATGAAAGCGTGCAACAGGTGTCGAACTCGAGTCCCTGGCCGATGCGGTTGGGCCCACTGCCCAGGATGATGACGCCTGCAGCTCCCGTAGGCTCCCCCTCGTCGATCTCGCCCCAGCTGGAATAGAAATAGGGCGTCTGGGCTTCGAACTCACCCGAACAGGTATCGACGAAGTGATAGCTGGCGTAGAAACCGAGCTCGTCGCGCCGCCGCCTGACGCTGCTGACGCTGGTTCGTGCAGCAGTCGCGATTACCGCATCGCTCAGGCCCAATCGTTTCCCGCTCCACAGCAGTTCATCGGTCAGGCCGTCCGCCACTGCACGGTGCGTCCAGGCGGCCTGCTGCAGCAGTTGCCACAGAAACCAGCGGTCATAGCCACTGCGGCTCTCGATATCCGATAGCGCCCCGGGGCCTTCGCGCAGCAGCTTGGTGTAGATTGCAAAGATGCGTCGAGGGTGACGCTGGTCGATCATTTGCTCAATTGTGTCCAACGCAACCCCATCGATTGCCTGCAGGCCGTCAAAACCAAACTCGCAGGCGCGGATAGCCTTGTTGAGCGCTTCGCAGAAGGTACGCCCGATGGCAAGCGACTCACCGACGCTCTTCATCTGCGTTCCCAGCTCAGCGTAACCGGCGGGGAACTTCTCGATCTCGAAGCGCGGTACCTTGACCGCCACGTAGTCCAGCGACGGCTCGAAGCACGAGACGGTCTTGCCGGTGATATCATTTATCACCTCATCCAGCGTGTAACCCACAGCCAGTCGTGCCGCGCAGCGCGCAATCGGAAAACCGGTAGCCTTGCTGGCCAGCGCCGAAGAACGCGAAACTCGCGGATTCATCTCGATCACAACCATGCGCCCGCTGCGCGGATCAACAGCAAACTGGACGTTGGATCCGCCGCAATCTACCCCGATGGCGCGCAGGATATCGATCGAGGCGGTGCGCATCGTCTGGTACTCACGGTCAGATAGCGTCTGTATCGGAGCCACAGTGATGCTGTCGCCAGTGTGCACCCCCATCGGATCGATGTTCTCAATCGAGCAGACCACCACCGCGTTGTCGGCATGGTCGCGCATTACTTCGAGCTCGAACTCTTTCCACCCGATCAGCGATTCCTCAATGAGCGCGGTGTGCGTTGGACTCTCGGCCAGCGCCCACTCAACCATGCCGGCAACCTCTTCCCGGGTGCGCGCAATGCTGCCGCCCTTACCACCGAGGGTGTAGCTCGGGCGGATGATTATCGGCGGTTCGGTCTGCTCCAGAAACTCGCGCGCTTGCGCCATATTCGCTATCAGCGCCGAACGTGGACTCTCCAGGCCGATGGAGGCGATAACTTCTTTGAAACGGCCACGGTCTTCTGCCATGGTAATGGCGTCGATTCCGGCCCCAAGTATTTCAACTCCAAAGCGTTTTAGCACTCCCGCAGCATCGAGCTGCAGCGCCAGATTGAGCGCCGTCTGCCCACCCATGGTCGCCAGCAGACCGTCGGGGCGTTCGCGCTCGATGATGCTCTCGAGATACGGCACGTTCAGCGGATCAACGTAGATGCTATCCGCAAGTCCCGGAGTGGTCATCACAGTGGCCGGATTTGGATTGACCAGGATTACCTGGTAGCCCTCCTCCTTCAGCGCCTTGACCGCCTGGGTTCCCGAGTAGTCAAACTCGCACGCCTGACCGATGACAATCGGGCCTGAACCAACGATCAGTATCTTATGCAGATCCCGTCTGGCCGGCATCGGCACCTCCCGGGTTGGCTGTCCGGACCAGGTCCAGAAACGCTGCGAAAATCCAGCGCGAGTCATTGGGGCCCGGCGCGGATTCCGGATGAAACTGCGCCGAGGCCAGTCCCATGGCATCGTTTCTGATGCCCTCTACCGACTGGTCATTGGCGTTGCGAAACCAGACGCGTACGCCCTCCGGCAGGCTCGCTTCTTCCACACTGAAACCGTGATTCTGCGAGGTGACAAACACCCGGCCCGAATCCTCGTCGCGCACCGGATGGTTGGCGCCGTGATGGCCAAACTTCATCTTGAATGTACGCGCCCCGATTGCCTCGGCGATCAACTGGTGCCCGAGGCAGATGCCCAACACCGGCATGCTGCCGATGCATCGTCTCACCGTTTCTATCTGCGCGCTCAGCACTGCAGGATCTCCCGGTCCGTTGGAGATCAAGAGAGCGTCGGCTGCCGCTGCCCGTACATCGGATTCGTTTGCCCGGCTGGGCAGAATAGTGAGCCTGCAACCAAGCGCCTGCAACTCGCGCACGATATTGGCCTTGGTTCCGCAGTCCAGCAGTGCAATGTGCGGCTTTCCGCCGGGATTGACCACGGTCGGTTCGCTCGATCCCACCTCGCCAATCAGGTTGCGGCCCTGCATGTCGGGAAACGCCGCCAGAAAACTCAGCACCCGATCGAGCTGGTCCTGTTGCAACATCGCCGCAGGCTGATGCGTCCAGCGCATGAGCCCTTGGGGGGCCCTGACAATTACGCCGCGCCGTGATCCGTTGTCGCGCAAGTGCAGCGTCAGCGCGCGAGTGTCAACGTCGGTGATTGCGGGGGTCTCGTGCGTCTGCAGTAACTCTGACAGTCTGCTGCGACCATCCGGCGGCGGACCGTCGTAGCGGGCGCGCACAACGAAACCGGCTGCTTTGACACCGCTGCGACGGGCATCAGTTTCCGGGCCGGTTTCGCTCCAGCCGGGGTCCGTTCCGTAGTTGCCGATGTGCGGGTACGTCATCACCACCAGCTGACCCGTATAGGACGGATCAGTGAGAACTTCGTGGTAACCGGACATGGCCGTGTTGAATACTACTTCGCCGACTCCTTTGTGACGCGTCACAGCCGGATCAAGCTCATTAATCGAGAGTGGCTCAGCGCCAAAGCCAATTCCAGGATATATGGTCGCGTCTTCGAGAACGAGCAGCGCGTTCAGCATGTGTCCTTCCCACGTAGTTCGTTGGTCCCGGGTTCAAAAAAAGCCGGCGCATCGGCCGGCTTCAACAACAATAGCCCCTAGGGGAATCGAACCCCTCTTTGAAGACTGAGAATCTTCCGTCCTAGCCGATAGACGAAGGGGCCATATCAGCTTCCCGGGGAGGACTTGAACCCCCACCAGCAGAGCCAGAATCTGCGGTGCTACCATTACACCACCGGGAATCATTCGGTGGAAACGCTACTACGTTTCACCGCGAGTGTCAACACCGCTACCCGATACGCCTACTCGATATGCTCGCTGTGATAGTCGATCAGCGTAACTATTTCGTGGCCGGCGAGCACGTTGTGGTAGTTCAGAAACGGCAGCCCGATGATCGCGAAGATACCGCTGACCACAGCGCCGGCTTCAGCCAGAATATCGGCTGCCGCCTTGAGCGTTCCACCGGTAGCGATCAGGTCATCGACTATCAACACCTTCTGACCGGCCTTGACGTCTCCCCGGTGCACTTCGACCGTGTCCTCACCGTACTCCAGCGCAAAACGGCGCTTAATGGTGCGTCCGGGCAACTTGCCGTTCTTGCGCACCAGGATCAGCGGCAGCCCCATCTTGTAGGCAATCGGCGAGGCAAACACAAAGCCGCGCGCGTCAATGGCGGCAATTGCATCGAGGCCCGCTGCGGCGTAGCGTTGGCACGCTACCTCTACACAGTATGCAAACGCTCGCGGGTGTACCAGGATTCCGGTTACGTCGTAAAACAGAATCCCGGGTTTGGGAAAGTCGGGAACCTTACGGATCACCGCGTCGAGGTCAAATTCAGCGGCCATGCAGCGCCTTCCTTGCTGAAGCTACCGCCGGATTCACCACAAGCCCGGCGGTTCACCCGGAGACTATCGGAGTTGACGCACGCTGTCAATCGAGCCCCCGCCTGCGCGACGCTTGCGCCGGGTGGGACCGTTGAAGAACAGAAGCCGCACCCCATTGAGCGAAACCAGCACCGTTCCACCTTCGTGCCCGATAACCGCCAGCGGCAGCGGCAGATCAACTGTGTAGATTCCAACGATCATCATTGCGATAAGACTCATGGCAACCGCTATATTGATCACCAGCGTACGCTTGGTGCGCCGACTCAAGGCGATCAGATAGCCGATTTTCTGCAGATCATCCGAGAGCAGCACGATGTCGGCTGTCTCCAGCGCAACGTCAGTACCGGCAGCTCCCATCGCAATCCCCAGGCGTGCCCCGGCGAGCGCCGGGGCATCGTTGACGCCGTCTCCTACCATGGCGGTCGGACCGTACTCGGCCTCGATGCGGCGGATCGCGTCCAGCTTGTTCTCGGGCAACAGTTCAGCGAACACCACGTCGATACCGGCTTGCGCGGCTATCTGTTCGGCGGCAACGCTGTTGTCCCCGGTCAGCATCGCCACGTGCTTGATTCCAGCCGCGCGCAACTCCTGGATAACTTCAGGCACCCCGGGGCGCAACCGATCTTCCAGTGCAATCAGCCCCAGAATGCGCGCTCGCTCCGCGTCTTCGGCCTGCTGCAGCACTACCACCACCGTTTTGGCTTCGCACTGTAGACGCTCTATCTCACGCTCGGCCGCCGCCACAGCGCCGCCGGCGCCACCGTCCGCGGCACCATCGCCTGAGAGCGTGCCGAGCACAGCGGGACTGCCGATCCGCAGCAGGCGTCCATCCACCGTTCCACGAACGCCAACGCCGGACTCGCTCTGGAAATCACTTGGGGCGGAATACGACAGGCCCCGTGCCTGAGCTTCAGCGGTAATGGCTGCGGCCAATACGTGCTGGCTCTTGCTCTCCAGCGATGCGGCCGCCACCAGCAGCTGATCCCGGCTTTCGCCACAGAGCGAGACGATATCCGAGACGCGCGGTTTACCCTCGGTGAGGGTGCCGGTCTTATCGAACGCCAGCGCCTGGATGCCGGCGGCCTGCTCGACGTGCACGCCACCTTTGAACAGAATCCCCCGCCGGGCCCCGTTGCCGATTGCGGACAGGATCGCCGCCGGCGTACTGATAATCAGGGCACAGGGGCTTGCGGCTACCATCAGGGTTATTGCGCGGTACAATGAGACCGACCATTGCGCACCGCCCAGCCATGGCGGCAGCACCGCCGCCAATACGGTGGCCACTATCACCCCGATAGCGTAGTACTGTTCAAACCGCTCCAGGAAACGTTCGGTTTTGGCTTGCTGCTCCTGAGCCTTCTCTACCAGAGTGATTACTTTGGCGATGGTGGATTCATCACTGCGCTTTGTCACGCGTACCACCAGTTCACCGTCCTGGTTTATGCTGCCGGCCAGTACGCTTGAACCGGCGCCCTTCTCCACCGGCATTGACTCTCCGGTAACGCTCGACTGATCAACGCTGCTTGCGCCGCGGTCAACAACGCCGTCAAGCGCAATCCGGTCACCGGGGCGAACCTGAATAAATGTACCGATGGAAATCTGATCGACCGCCACCGTCCTTCCGCGCTCGCTTCCCGGCGAATCCAGCACAATCGCACTGTCGGGGCGCAACCTGGACAGCGCTTTGATGGCACTGCGGGTGCGGTCCAGCGCGTAGTCCTGCAGAACGTTGGAAAGCGAGAACAGAAACAGCAGCAGTGCCCCTTCAAACGGTGCCCCGACCGAGGCAGCACCGATTGCGGCCAGAACCATCAGCAGGTCGATATCTATCCTGCGCGCACGCAGACTTGCTACGCCCGCCTGCACACCGAAATAGCCGCCGAAGAGGTAGGCAACCAGGTACAATACCCAGGATAGAACAGAAAGATTGCCGCGTTCAGCGATGGCGCCGCCGCTGAGCGTGAGTAACGTTATCGCCACAAACAGCGGCTCCACGGGCAGCCTGGCGATCGCGCCGCGCAGTGCACGCAGTACCCCCGGCAGTGGTCGGCCCTCTGCCGGCGCAGAATCCGACGCGGGTTTGAGGCGCATCCTGCGCGTGACCCACGGACTGCGACGCGAGTCCGCAGCGCCGCCCTTTGCTATCTGCAGCACGCCGTTATCGAACCCGATGGTATCACTGCGGATCATCTCGCCGGCGCTGCAACCGCCACCCTCGGTTGCACGCTGCAGCGGTTGCAGGCAGATAGCAGAGCTGGCACCCAGATGCCGCGCGAGCTCGTGCGCCGCCGCCTGCACCTCGGTCTCGGAAAGCTGCCTGGGATCGTAGTCGATTTCCATCTGGCCTGAGTTGGTATCGTAGCGCACCTCGTGGATTCCGGCTTGCGATTGAACCATGCGGAATAGCGTTACCGGACACCAGCGCTCTTCATCCACTACCGGGCAATCGGTCTTGATCCACGTACGGGCATTGTGCGTGCTACTCATCATCTGCTTCCTCTGGTTGCCGAGTTTCAGCGGCCGGCTGACGGTTCGAACGCCTGCGGCGGCAGTTGGGACACAACCCGTAGAGGATCAGTCCGGCTTCGTACTGGATCTCAAACCCGCTGCGCGCGGAAGCCTCGTCCAGAAGCGGCGCAACGCTTTCCAGATGCAGGTCGACGATATTCTCGCAGCGACGGCACACCACGTTTATGTGGGCGCCAACGTCGAGATCGTAGTGGATGTGATCGTGATTGGCTATGTCGAGCGCTACCAGCGCGCCCAACCCGCGCAGGGTTTCCAGCGTGTTGTAGACGGTTGCCTGGCTGATCATCGGATAGTCGCTTCGCACGGTCGCGTATATCTCAGCCACGGTCGGGTGCCCGCCGTGCGCGGCCAGCGCACGGCAAATCGCATAGCGTTGAGCGGTATTGCGCTTACCGGCAGCTTCGAGTGCCCGAATCAGCTGCTCGGCGGCGGCTGCGCGGCGCTCACTGGTTGTCGGCATGAATCTTCGTTACTCCCAAAAAACTGAGCCTTACCTTATACCTACACTTTTTTAATATTCATTCTTATCTAATGATCAGGCATCATACCCCTTGACGGCTGCGGTGTCAACCGTAACCGAAGCCCTTTTTGGCAACAAACCTGCAGCAGAGCTCACCTGTTTGGCGTAAACGCCGAAAATTTGGACATGAAACGCCACCGCGCTCTTGCCTGCTTTCGCGCCTCGTGCATCGTCATGTCCGTGACAGCCCTGCTTGCGTTGCGTTATCCGCCTCCAGCCGATGCACAGGTCAAGCGCTCGCAAGAGGCCATAACCCTGCTCCAATCCGCCGCTGCAAGCGACATCGCCACACACCACCACCAGATCCGGGCCGCGATGCAGCGTGATGCTTTTGGCTGGACGCCGCTGATGATAGCAGCCGCTGCCAACCCCGATCCGGCGGTCACCAGCGCTCTACTGGACAGGGGCGAAGTAATCGACGCTCGCAGTCTAGACGGCTGGACCGCGCTGATGTTTGCCGCGGCGTTCAATTCGCAGCCGCAGGTTACGCGCGCGCTGCTCGAGGCCGGTGCCGACCTCCGGCAACGCAGCCGCGATGCGTGGTCTGCGCTGTTCGGCGCGGCGCGCTACAGCGGAGAGAATTTGCGATTTGACGGCCTGGAAGCGGTGCCTGACACGTCCCGGCTCGAGGTGGCGACCGGTGAAGCCCGCGGCTGGACTGCTCTGTTTATGGCGGCGCGCTTCAACACCGAGCCGCAGGTCACACAAGCATTGCTGGCTGCCGGAGCAGACCCGGAAGCCCGCGATGAACACGGGCGCAACGCGCTGTACTATGCCCGGCGCCACAACCCGGACCCGCGGGTAGCCCGTCTGTTGCAATCCGTGTCCGGCGCGCACTAAGCGGGTAATCGCTGACGCCTTCAGCCCTCCTGCGGAATCTGCTACCTCAATTGCCGCGCTGCGATCCGCGGAACACCCGCGGGCTGAACGAGCCGGACCCGCCGCGACTCTTGCCGTGGAAACGGTCACGACCGCGGCTGTGCTCGCGTTTCTGCGCCGCTGCGTTGACCTCTTCCGCTGCTGCCTGCTCTTCCTCAGGCGCTGCAGCTTCAGCCTCCAGCACCGGCTCCTGGTGTTTTACGCTGTCGGTAGCGTAACAGCAGTGTTTGTATTTCTTACCGCTGCCGCAGGGACAGGGATCGTTTCGTCCAACCTTCATGATCTACTCCTTGGTAGATACAATTGTAGCCCTTCCATCGATACCACACAAGCCAGAATTTCCTGCCAGCGTTGCCTCGCTACTCGGCTGCCTCGCTGCGGTCGTGTGCCGGCGGCGGTGCGGGCGAGAGCGCAGAAACTTCGGCGTACCAATCCGGGTCCATCTCCAGCTCTGCGGCAGCAAGCGCCGGCTCGAGCTGTTGCAAATTACGCGCCCCGACTATCGGCGCGGTGACAGCATCGTTGGCCATTACCCACGCTACCGCCACGGTCACCGGATGCACTGCGCGCCCGGCACAGTGCCGGCTGAATCGCTCGGCGAGTTCGTAGTAGCTGCCTTCACCGTAGCGCTTCTTATACATCGCGTTGTCCAGCAATCGGCCCTGCCCCGGCCTGGCTTTGCGCCCGTACTTGCCCGACAGCAACCCGCCGCCAACCGGGCTGTAGCTGATGACCGCCAGATTGCGTGCGCGGGCAAGCGGCAGAATCTCCACCTCTGCCTGACGCTTGGCCAGGCTGTACATCGGTTGCAGACACGCAAGCCGACGCCAGTTGTGCATTTCTGCGGCCCCGATTGCGCTGGCTATCTGCCACGCGGCCCAGTTGCTGACCGCCGGATAGAGAATCTTGCCCGCGCGCACGAGGTCTTCCATTGCGCGCAGGCTCTCTTCCATCGCTGTCAGGTCATCAAAATTATGCAGGAAATAGAGCTCAACGCGATCGGTTCCCAGCCTTTGCAGACTGTTCTCAACCGCACGCATCATGTGCCTGCGCGAAAGCCGCTGGTCATTGCGATCCGGGCCAACCTTGCCGTAGACCTTGGTGCTGATAACAAGCTGGTCACGCTCGGACCGAATAAGAGATCCCAGAATCTCTTCACTGACACCGGCAGCGTCAGCGCCGGGGTACACATCGGCACAATCGAAAAAGTTGATACCAGCGTCCCTGCAGCGCCGGTACATCGCAGCCGAGGTCTGCCGGTCAGCGTCTCCCCCAAATGACATTGTGCCAAAACAGACCCGCGAAACCTCTACCCCGGTATCACCGAGCATTGTATACTGCATTGCTGCAGGCTATACCAAGCCGCCTGACGGGTCAACTCAAACCTGTGGTGGCTATTGCCCGGAATGCACAATTACAGGAGATCCGGAATGCCCGATGACGCAAACCAGAAACACATGGCGTTCTTCAAACTGATGGACGCCGTTAACAGCGGTCAATGCCCGGTGTGTTATCAGCTGCATGTGCGTCTGCAGCACTATTTCGAGACCCTGCTCTATGAGAACGTCAATAACCGTGAGTTTCGCGCCGAGTTACGCGCGGCCGGAGGCTTCTGCTCGACCCACGCTCATCAGCTGGCACAGTACAAGGACGGTTTGGCCCTCGCGGTGATGCACCTGGAACTTATACAGGCCGCGCGCCGCGGTGTGTCCGCCCCACCGGCCCGCAGCCCGCTGGCGGCAAGCGCTCAAACCGCGCGCCGTGGCCGGCGCAAGACGGCCGCTTCCGATGGCCAATGCCCTGCCTGCCGCGTTGCACAGCAGCAGACAGAGAGCACGCTGCAGCGCATCCGCCGCTACGCCGACGACCCGCAATTCCTGGCCGCCTACACGGACTCTGCCGGTCTCTGCGTGCCGCACTACAGACTGCTGCAGCAGGCAGACGCACCGCTGCCTGACCAGCTTGTCGATCATCAGCAACGCATACTGGAGACGCTGGTCGAACAGACGAGCCGATTCATTGACGCCGAGAACGCCAGCTTTGAACACAGGCCAACACTCTCGCAGCATGAGCGCACTGTCTGGAAGCAGATCATCGACCGCTATTACGGCAAATCCGGTGCGCTTCCTTGATTTCCGATTGCACTTCTCCTATGATCAGAGGCAACCATGACTACAATTCTCCCGGTTGCCAGCGGTAAGGGTGGCGTAGGCAAAACGGTCTGCACGGCAAACCTCGGAGTTGCACTTGCGCGTGCCGGCAAGACCGTTATCCTCGTTGACCTTGACCTCGGCGGTTCCAATCTGCACACCTGCCTCGGGCAACGCAATAACCGAGCGGGGATCGGCAACCTGATCCTCAAACAGGAGCAGGGTCTGGAGTCTCTGCTTACAGACACCGCCGAGCGGCGGCTCTACTTCATCCCTGGTGATTCGTTGCTGCCCGGCAGCGCCAATCTCAGCTGGTTTCGCAAGCAGAAGATCCTGAGCGAACTGCCACTGCTGGTAGCCGACTACGTGCTGCTGGACCTGGGAGCCGGGACCTCGTATAACACGCTGGACTTCTTTCTGATTTCCAATAACGGCCTGGTAGTGATTGCACCCGAGACTACCTCAATTCTCAACGCCTACTCGTTCATCAAGAGTGCACTATTCCGCCTGCTCTACCGCAGTTTTGACAACAGGAGCCCCGAACGCCAGATCATCACCGAGTTCGGCAGCGGCCGCCTCGAGGGATCGGACGCCAAGCTCAGTTCCCTGATCCAGCGGCTCGGCCAACACAACCCCCAGAGCGGCGAGCTGGCACAGCAGCGGATGGCCGAGTTCATGCCGCGGGTTATTCTGAACATGGGGCGCAATAACGCCGATATTCAGATCGGTGCCAGACTGCGTCAGATCGTGCAGCGCAACCTGGAGATCGACATAAACTACGTGGGTTTTGTGCCGCACGAAGCGCGCGTGGCCCGCTCGATCATTGATCGCACTCCCGCCTTCGCGTCTGATCCCGCTTCACCATTCTCGCAGGCTATGGCCACCGTGGCCGACAGGCTGCAGAATGCACCCATGCCGCCGCCGGCCGAACTTTTTGCCGACAACAGCGACCTCGATTCGCTCAGGCGCGACGCATCGCAACAGCCTCAGGCAGACCGCTGAATGCCCGGCTTGTGTTACGGGTAACCGCGGCGAAAACCGGTCACCCGAGCGGCCACATCAAGATCCAGCCCATCCCTGTCGCCACGGCGCAACAGCTGAAATCCCAGACCGGCGATCATCGCGGCGTTATCGGTGCACAGCAATGGCGACGGAAACACAACCTCGAGTTGGCTGTGCGCAGCGAGAACCCCACGCAGGTAGCTGTTGGCGGCAACCCCACCACCAACTACCACGCGCGTTATCCCAGTGTCCTCAACCGCGCGCAGCAGGCGCCCCACGATCATGTCGATGGCTGCCTTCTGAAACGAAGCGGCGATATCGTCGGGAGTTGCGACGTAAGCGGGATTGCGGAACTGTTCGAGCTGGTTCACCACCGCGGTCTTCAACCCGGAGTAAGAGACGTCATAGCGGTGTTCACCCTTATGCAGCGACGGTTCGGGAAAGCGATAGGCGCGGTGATCACCTTTGGCTGCCATGCGGTCAATGACCACTCCGCCGGGGTAACCCCATCCGAAGAATTTGGCTACTTTGTCAAAGGCTTCGCCACAGGCATCGTCTATGGTTGTTCCCAGAATCTGCATCTCGAAGCAGGAGTCCATGCGACAGATGATTGTGTGACCGCCGGAGAGCAGCAATCCGATAAAAGGGTACACCAGCTCGGTTTCCAGTTGCGCGGCGTAGAGGTGCGCCAGGATGTGGTCCACGCCAATCAGCGGCCGCTGCAGCGCGAACGCCAGCGCCTTGGCAAAACTGACTCCCACTACCAGCGAACCACTCAAACCGGGCCGATTGCTGACCGCCACCGCGTCGATGTTGTGCCGCTGCAGATTGGCCTGTTTCAGGGTTTCGCGATAGACCGGAAGAATCCATTCAGTGTGCTTGCGCGACGCAATCTCGGGCACAACGCCGTTGTAGGGCTGGTGAAACTCCACCTGGCTGGCGATCCGCTGCGCCAGGATGGTTCTGCCGTCGGCAACCACTGCAACCGAACACTCGTCACAGGAGCTCTCAATTCCCAGAACGTTCATAGACCACCGAGTCTGCCATAAGATCGCTGATGTAACCAAACTTGAAGCCGCTCGCCAGGATGGCCGGGTACATCTCCAACAGGACCTCTGCCAGCTCGGGCACCATAACGTGTCCGATCATCACCGCATAGCCGCGTTCGTTGGCCAGCTGCACTCCGTCGAGCAGGGCCGCGCGGATGTAGTCGTGAGTTCGCTGGTTGTCAAGAAACACGTGTCGCTCCACAAATGGTATTCCCGCGCTCTCGGCCGCTGCGCGTGCCACTGTTTGCGCCGTTGTGCGACTGTCGAGAAACCAGCCGCCGTTCTGCCGCAGCACCGAAGCTACCACGTCCATGACGCGCCTGTCTGCGGTTGCACGCGACCCCATGTGATTGTTGGCGCCAACCGCGGTGGGAACAGACTCGAAAGCCGCTACAACTCGCTCTCGAATAGCGCTGTCATCAAGATCAACGGTGATTGCCCCGGGACCCGGATCGGCTCCGTTGCTTGCCTCCATCGGCAGGTGCAGCATGACGTCCTTGCCTGCAGCCCGCGAGCGCTCGGCTGCTTCGGCCGAGCGGCGAAGATGCGGCAGAATAGAAATCGTGATCGGCTCGGGGAATGCCAGAAACGGTTCGAGCTCGCGCAGGCTGTAACCGGCGTCATCTATTACTACGTAGAGCGTAGCCGCGGCGGTTGCTTGAGGCAGCGCCAACGCAGACGGTTGGACCTCCGGAGCTGGAGGAAGCGGCGCTGAAGGCGTGGGGCGCGGAGCCGGCTGCGGCACTGACTCCCACGGTTCACGCGGCGACCGTGGCTCGTCGACCGTTGCGCTTGGATCGACGGCGGGCTCGGGAGCGACGGGCTCGGCGGTGGGCGCGGGTTGCCGACCGGCCGACGGCCGGCGGACGGCGGGCTCGGTCTCACCGCGCGGTAGCGTTATCACAATTGCAAACAGCATGGCGGCAATAGCTGCCAACAGCAGCACCGCACGCCGCGCCGGGCTGCCCCTGCCTGCCTTTGAACGGGACTGCGGCGCGCGTGTAGTCCGCGGTGAACTCCTATCCGTAGACATACTCCCGCAATTCACCGGCGTGTTCTTTGAGCTTCTTCAACGCACGAATTTCGATCTGACGCACGGTCTCCGGCGAGATTCCCATCTCGTCGCTGATCCGCTTCAGGGTGTACTTCTGACCGCCGAAGAAGGAAAACCGATACAGCAGGATCTGTCGCTCTTTGTCCTTGAGACGCTCCAGGAAGGACAGGGTTTCCTCGCGCAACGAGTTGCGCATCACTTCAGCGTCCGGAGCGTAGGAATAGTCTTCGAACACATCGTGAAACGTTCCCGACTCTTCGTTCAGTTCGCTGTCCAGCGATATCACGGTACTGGATATGTTGAGTATCTGCACTACCTCATCAACCGGGAACCCCAGTTCGCCGGCCACCTCGTCTACCGTCGGCGGCCGCATCAGGCTCTGGCTCAGACTGGTGTAGGTCTTCTGAATCTTGCGCAGCGCGTCTTCCTTGCGATGCGGCAGCCGTATCTGCCGGCGCTTGTTGCTCAGTGCGCGCGTGATTGATTGTTTGATCCACCACGAGGCGTAGGTACTGAAGCGCACCTGTTTGCGATGGTCGTATTTGCTGGCCGCCTTGAGCAGCCCGAGATTGCCTTCCTGTACCAGGTCCAGAAACGCGACGTCGTTGGTCATATACGCTTTGGCTATCTTCACCACCAGCCTGAGATTGGCTTCCACCAGCTGCTGCCGTGCGCTCACGTCGCCCTGCTGGACTCGCTTGGAAAGTGCTATTTCTTCGTCAAAACTCAACAGCGGAGTCTTCTTTATCTGATCGAAGTAAGCCTTCAGTGAGTCGTCCTGATACGCTGCCTGGTTGCGGGTTGTCTTCATCGCTCGCTCCTGGCTATGATATAGCAATACTCATGCCAAGCAAGCTGCTGATGAATGGTTTTCGTATCTGTTTAACTGGGCGACAGTTACACAAAGGTTGAGTTCATAGCAGAACGTTTCATTTCCAGACGTGCACTTTCTCATACATCACTATACCACAAATAAACACAAACTACTGCAGCTGATCATAGATCAGGCTGGCAATACCGAGATCACCGGTCTTGGCCATGACCTTGGAGTATTCATCGTAGAGCATGTCTTCAAAAATGTCCTGCGACATGCCGCCGTGCAACATATCGCTGCCGCTATCGAGCGTCTCGCGCATGGAACTCAACATCTGCTTGATGAACAGCGCTTCGAACTCCTGCGCCACCGCGCGCAGCGCTTCGTCACTGTCAGCCGAGCGCGAGCGTGCCGCGGCGTCGCTGCCGGCAACCGTATCGCCCTGGAATCGCTGCACGCTATTCATCAGTGCATCAACCATGGTTCACCTCCCGCCCCGTTCGATCAGCGTTTCAGTCCGTTGGCAATGCCGAGCATTGAATCCGAAGTCTGGATTGCGCGCGAGTTCAGCTCGTAGGCGCGCTGCGCTACAATCATGTTGACCAGCTCCCCTACTACGTCAACGTTGGACTGCTCGAGAAATTTGCCCAGGGTGCGGCCCATGCCGTCAAACCCCGGTCTGCCACCGATAGCGTCCCCGGAAGCCGCCGACTCGCGGAACAGATTCTCACCGATGGCCTGTAGTCCTGCCGGGTTCACAAAGCGATAGATCTCGAGCTGCCCGACGTCAATCGGATCATCCTGATCTGGAATACGCACCGAGACGCGTCCATCCTGTGCAATGGTCACCGACTCGCGGATGAAATCCTCGGGCAGAATCACTTCGGGAAACAGCCGATAGCCCTGCGCGGTAACAAACTGACCGTTGGAGTCAATCTTGAACGAGCCGTCGCGCGTATAGCCGAAGCGTCCGTCGTAGGTCAGGACTCTGAAGAAGCCTTCGCCTTCGATAGCGATATCACCGACGTTGCCGGTCTCGCGCAGCGAGCCCTGGGTGAACATCTTCTGGGTAGCTGCCACGCGTACCCCGTGACCGACCTGCTCGCCAACCGGAACCAGCGTCTCTTCGGTTGCCGGCGTTCCGGCCATACGCACGGTCTGATAGAGCAGATCCTCAAAGTCAGCCCGGTTCTTCTTGAAGCCGGTGGTGTTGACGTTGGAAAGATTGTTGGAGATGGTGTCGATGTTGAACTGCTGGCCGGTCATCCCCGACGCGGCTGTCCATAATGAACGCATCATGTGCTGGTTACTCCTCTGTCATCCAGGCAGTCTAATTGGGTCGCATTACCGTGTTCAGAAGCCGGCCGGTACTTTCGTCCTGGGCGTGAATCACCTTCTGGTTGGCTTCGTAAGCGCGGTTGACCTCGATCATCTGTACCATTTCGGTAACGATATTGACGTTTGCGGCCTCAACGAAGCCCTGGTGGACCCGCGGCCGGTCGGTTCCACTGCTGATTTCGGCATCTCCGGACTCCCAGGTGGTCTGCCACAGACTCCCGCCCTGCTTGCGCAGGTAACGCGGGCTGCGCACGTCCACCAGTTGCAGACGGTCTATCAGCTGTGCATCTTCCCATTCGTTATCGGGCATCAGCACAAACTGCTCGTCAGCCAGCGCTTCATTCTGGAACACGCGGCCGTCCTGATCGATGCGGAAGTTGTTGAGCGTCAGCTGAATCGGTCCATTCTCGCCGAGTACCGGAAAGCCTTCTTTGGTCACCAGCATTCCCTCGGGGCCGATCAGGAAGCTGCCGTTTCTGGTGTAGCGTTCGCCGGCGGGGGTCTGTACCACAAAAAAACCCTGGCCTTCCAGAGCGAGATCAAACGCGTTCTCGGTCTGTTTGAGCGATCCCTGCTCAAAAATTGGATAGACCTCGTTCTGCTCCACCCCGGTTCCCAGCCGTCCAACGACCGGGGCCTTGTCCACCGAGCCAATCGACTGGCGCCGATACGGCACGCGCACAACCTCTTCGCTCATGCGGCGCAGCAACATCTCGGGGAAAGCCTTGTGAACCGCGGTATCCCGCTTGTAGCCGTTGGTATCGACGTTTGCCATGTTGTTGGACAGTGCGTCCAGACGGTGCTGCTGCGCCGTCATCCCGCTGGCTGCAGTGTAAAGTCCACGAACCACGTTGGCCTCCTACCTCGCTCTACTGAAAATTATCGGAATCGCAGCCGGAATCTTGATGAAGCAGACGCTTTTCGCTATAGTTGGGCCACGCGCCAGGATAGCTCAGTGGTAGAGCAGCTCACTCGTAATGAGCAGGTCGAGAGTTCGAATCTCTCTTCTGGCTGACAGCAATGTCCACCGATCAACTGCGTTCCGCCAAAGCTCAGCTGCGCCGCCGCATGCAAGCCGAACTGGCACGGCTCTCCGCTGCAGAAATCCAGCATCACAGCGCAGATATCACCGCCGCGGTACAGCAAACCGCCGCGTGGCACAACGCAGAGATAGTGCTGGCTTTTGTATCGCTTCGCGGCGAAGTTGCAACCGCAGCGCTGTGCCGTGCCACGCTCGACAGCGGCAAGCTTCTCGGACTGCCGCGCGTCACGGCCGCCGGACTGGTATTTCATCGGGTTGACTCGTGGCCGTTCAGCGCGGTGCGCAGTGCTTACGGCATCAGGGAACCGGCACCGGATACACCGCAGATCGATCTACGCGGCCGGACGCGCCTGCTGGTGATAACCCCCGGGCTGGCGTTTGACCGTCACGGTGGACGGCTCGGACGCGGCGGTGCCTACTACGACCGGCTGTTCAGCTCTCTGCAGTCACGGCCCATGTGGAGTTCAACAGCGGTAGGGTTTGAGCTTCAACTGGTGGATGAAGTACCCACCGGACCGACTGACCGGCGCGTCCACGCCGTGGTCACCGAGCTCCAGAGCCTGATTATACCTGACGCCGACGGGAGTTCACAAACCGCACAAACTCGTTGATGTTCTTGACAATTATGCGGTCGGTCATCAGCTCGAGACGGCGCTGCGAAGCGAAGTGCTGGATGACGTCGCGCGCCTTTTCCGGTGAGATCCCGGCCCAGTGCGCAATATCTTCTGCGGTGGTATGAAATACGCGTTCGTCACTCTCGAGGTTGTCCGGCGGCTTCATCTCATTGAGCATCAGGAATACGTCGGCCACCTTGGCCGAGACATCATCGAGGGTCAGGATCATAAATCTGCGCCGCTGATCGTAGACGCGCTTGGTGAAGAGCTTCAACAGTTTGAGCGCGATCTGCGGATTACCGCGCATCAGTATCTCGAAATTGGCCCGATTGAATTCGAGCGCTTTGACGTCGTCAATTGCGATGGCGTTGGCCGAACGCGGCGCCTCTTCCAGGATCGCCATCTCACCGAAGATCTCTCCCGGGTGCAGGATGTCAACGGTTTTCTCCAGCCCCCCCATGATCTTGGAGATCTGCACCCGTCCTGACTGGATAAGGTAGAACGAGTCCCCGGGTTCGTATTCGCAGAAAATGATCTCGCCCTTGTCAAAGGTAACCGCAAAGCGTTCGAATGCTCCGGAGTTCAGCTCCACCTACGCCTCCTGCTCCAGTGAGCGCACCGCTTTCTGCACTTTGCGCTTGAGCCCGTCTTCCACCGGCTCCATTGACAATATCTTCGAATAGAAGCTGCCGGCGCGTTCTTTCTCACCCTTCTGCTGGTAGGACTGCCCGACGTAGAATAGCGCGTCTTTCAGATCCGGACTCTTGGGGTAGCGTTGCACAAAGCTAGTGAAATGCTTGATAGCCGCGTCGTATTGCTGCATGGTGTAAAGGCAGCGCCCAATCTCAAACAACGCCTTGACGGTATACTCTTCATCATCGCTGGATTCAGCTATATGCTTGAAGGATGCCAGCGCTTCGGGGTACTTCTGCTGGCTGAACGTACTGACTGCATCGTAGTACTTCTGCGCCACGTTGGAGAGCCCCGAGCTGCTGTCCCTGGCGCTGCTGCCGGGTGAAGCCGCGGAACCTCCACTGGGAGAGGACGGTGCGCTCAGTCCAACCGCCGTGGGCCCCTTGCCGCTGCCGTACTTGAGCAGATAGGCTTCGGCTGTCTGGGCAAACTTGTTGGCGTCCTGGTGAAAGCGTCCCGACGGATAGTAGGTCAGATACTTGTTGAAGGCGTAGCGCGCTTTGGAATACTCTTTCTTGCGCAGATAATACTCACCGATGCGATACAGTCCTTCTTCGGGGTCAGATTGCTCATCCTGGGCCAGCAGCGTGCTAACCTTGCCGTGAAGTCTGCGCAGCTGGTTGGAGAACACCTTGAGCATCTTCATGATCACGCGGGTATTCTTGGAAACCAGCTGCTCGAACTCCGGCACGCTGAACGCAATCACCGACGCATCGGTGAGCACCAACGCGGTTTCCTCACGCGGATACTTGCCCATGGCCGACTTGACGCCGAAGAACTCTCCGGTCTGAATCTGGTCGTGAATATCCTGACCGGTTTCGATATCGTTGGAGTTCAGGCTGATGCGGCCGCCTTTCAGGATGTAGATTTTGTCGCCGGTATCTCCGCGAAAATAGATTACGGAGTTGGCTTTGTAGGTAATAGCTTTGGGCACCGCTCTCTCCCGGCTAAACTGTATACGACCCCCGACGGAAAATCAAGGACGTTGTTCTGTCGTTCACATAGAGTATCGGAGAGTATGATCGACGCAGCGAGCATAAATTGCGCCGCCGTTGGCGCCGCGGATGCTTGACGCGGGCCGAAAAACCGATACTCTCTAAGCAGTGGTCGATTTACACGCCCATTCAACAGCCTCCGACGGCACCCTCACTCCCAGCGAGTTAATTGCGCGTTGCCACCTGAACGGTATCAGCGTAATTGCGCTTACCGACCACGACACACTAGCCGGCGCGGTCGAGGCGGCACGCGCGGGGCTGCATTGGGGCGTGGAAGTGATTATCGGTATCGAACTGGAAATTGAATACCCCGGCCCCGGTGCTTTCCACCTGCTGGGGCTCGGTCTGCGCGGTGCCTCAGCCGAACTCGAGACCCTGCTGCGACGCATCCGGCAGATGCGCCGCCGGCGCAACCAGCAGATCGCGCAGCAGATGCGGGCGGCCGGCATTCAAGTGCAGCTGGACGAAGTTGCCGCGTTTGCCGGCGGTGATATTCTGGCACGACCACATTTTGCCAGCTTCCTGGTTGAGCGCGGTGTAGTTCGCACGCCACAGGAAGCCTTTGACCGCTACCTGGGCGACGGCAAACCGTTTTGGCAGCCAAAGCAGGCGGTCACGCTTGCGCAAGCCGCCGCAGCCATTCACTCGGCCGGCGGCAAGGCGCTGATCGCCCATCCGATGACCCTCTTCCTGTCGATCAACAGCCTTGCCAAACGCGTCGCCGAATGGCAGCAGCAGGGGCTCGACGGCGTGGAAGCCTACCACGCCGGAGCGCGCCTGACAGATTGCCGCAAGCTGGAAGCGATGGCAGATACGCTCGGCATGCTGGTCAGCGCCGGTTCAGATTTCCACGGCCCTGAACGCCGCGATCGGTGGCTCGGCCACAGCGCTGAGGGGATTCCCATCGATGATCGTTTTGCCGAAGGGTTTGCGCGCTGCCCGGTGAACACCAGCGAGGAACTTCATGTCGACACCCGGTAGCGCGCAGCCCCGCCCCGGCTTCATCGAACGCGCCGGCGCAGCGGTCACCTCGCGGGTGGCGATAGTCTTTTACGCACTTGGCTTCTTCATCGAAATCCTGATAGAAACGCTGCGCTACGTGCGCCGTCGACCGGCCGGATCGCGCGTACTGGCGATGCAGATCCTGTTCACCGGTGTGGAGGCGTTGGCGGTCACCGCAGTCCTGGCGTTGGGCCTGGGAGCGATAATTATTGTGCAGGGCACCAGCCTGCTACCGCAGTTCGGGCAGCAGCAGCTACTGTACGTGATCCTGATCACCGTCATCACGCGCGAGTTAGGTCCGATTCTTACGGCGCTGATCGTAGCTTCGCGCTCGGGCACGGCCATCACCACCGAGATCGGCAATATGGTGATCAACCACGAAATTGAAGCCTATATCGCCAGCGGCATCAATCCGATTGCCTATCTGGTTGTACCCCGCTTCCTGGGTGTCATCATTTCCATGGTCGTACTCAACCTCTACTTCAACATATTCGGCCTGCTCGGATCGTGGTTGATCAGTCAATTGCTTCAACCAATCGAGTTTTTCCAATACTTCCACGGTCTGTTCAGTGCACTGTCGGTGATCGATGTGTTCTCCAGCCTGGTCAAGAGCGTGGTGTTCGGCGCCATCGTGTCTGCGGTGTCGACATTTCACGGGTTCCGCGTCGAGCGTTCCTCAACCGAAGTACCCCAGACCGCTATCCGTTCAATAGGTCAGGTGTTCATTCTGCTGATCATCGCCAACGCATTGATTACGCTGGTCTATTACCTGTGAGAGGATCTGTGAGTGGCACGCAATGAGTGAAGCGAAAATCAGCGTCCAGCACGCGAGTTTTGTCCGCGACGGTTTTACCGTTCTCGACGACATCAGCATCGAGTTCCCCGACGCCGCAACCACCCTGATCCTCGGTCCATCCGGGTCGGGCAAGACGACGCTGCTCAAGATCGCCGCCGGACTGTTTCCGCCGGACCGCGGCAAGGTCAGCTACAACGGTATTGATATCACCGCGACTTCCGGCGCAAACGAGCGAGAACTGCGCCGCAAGCTCGGCTTTGCCTTCCAGGACGGCGCGTTGTGGCAGAACATGACGATCTTCCAGAATCTGGCCCTGCCGCTGCAGTACCACTACCCGCGCATGCCGGCCGACGAGATCCGCAGCCGCATCGACCGCCTGGTTGGGGCGTTCCCGATCCGGCGCCACATGACGCTGCGACCGGCTGCGTTGTCCGCCGGCGAGAGGAAGATTGTCTCGTTTCTGCGCGCCCTGGTGCTCGATCCGCAGGTGCTGCTGTTTGACGAACCAACCAGTTTCGTTGATCACCAGGCCGCTCAACGTATCGAAGCGCTGCTGGCCGGCTACAAGCGGCGCGGAACCACCCTGATTGGCATCAGTCACAACGTTGAGCTCACCGCGCAGCTCGCCGACTACCTGCTGGTTATTATCGCCGGAGGCGTACGCGCGTTTGGCCCATTGCGAGAAGTAGCTTCCAGTAGCGACCGCGAAGTCCAACAGGTATTGACCGAGGTACTCTCGGATGCCGCAACCTTTGACGGCGATATTCTGGATCTGTTGAACAACGCCGAATCGGACTGACCGCCGGGCTGCGGTGGCCCGCGGGCGTATTGACCAACCCACGCGCTATGACTAGACTCCACAGAGATCATGAAGTTCCGGATTCGATTTGTGAACCAGGTTGTAGGCGTATTTCTGATCGTTGCGCTTGGATTCCTCCTCGCCATCCTGATATCGATAGGCAGTAACCAGCGCTGGTTTGCGCGCAATTACCGCTACTACACCGTTCTACCGAGCGCCTCGGGTGTGAGTACCGGTATGGCAATCACATTTAAGGGGTTCCAGGTCGGCCGTGTAACCGATGTACGTCTCACCGATGACAGCGAGGTTCACGTACACTTCTTCCTGCAGGACACGTTCATCGATCGTGTCTGGGAAAACTCCGTTATTCAGCGCGTTACCAATCCGCTTGGAATCGGTGGCGGGCTGGTATTCCATCAGGGAGCAGAACCCAGCGATCCGATAGAAGAAGAATCGCTGATTCCGTCGATCCACAGCCCCATCGGCCGAGACCTGGTGCGGCGCAACCTGGTCAGAATCCCCGACCAGGAAGACACCATCTCGCAGATAATCGAGCAGCTGGGGCCAATTCTGGCCAACGTTGAAGAGGTCTCCGAGTCGCTGGTCGTGGTCATAGAGGGAATTGCGGCTACCTTTGACGGAAGCGGCGAAGGCCCGATCCAGGATCTGTTGAACCAGACCAACAGGCTTCTGGTCGAGGCCGAATCACTGATTGTCAACGCCGCGCTAATCTCGGACAACGTGGCGGCGATGACAACCGAATTCCGCGATCCGACAGGCATCGTACCGCGGCTGATAGACCCGTCCGGATCGATAGCCACCTTCCTGGACGATGAGGATGCGCTGTTCCTGCAGGTCGAGGCGATTCTGCTGGGCTTGAATCAGAGTATCGCTGAGGTGCAGGAGTTTGCCGAGTTCATCAACGCCACCTCACCACAGCTGATGACGATCCTGGAAGAAGGCCGGGAGGCGCTTGGCGCCGGACAGGACGTGATGGAAGGACTGCGCAATAACCCGCTGCTACGCGGCGGCATCCCCGCTCGCCGCGAACAGCCGACCACGGTGCGGAGTTTCCGTGATGACGGCTTCTAGAAATGCGTTGCTGTCGGCGCTGCTCGCGCTACTACTGTGGGGATGCTCATCGGTCCCCGAGCCGCCCGACCAGATAGTCGATGCGCAGAACCGCGCCGCGCAGCTTGCCGGCTACGGCAACAACTACTTCGCCCGCGGACAGTACCCGCAAGCGCTGCAGTTCTTCGAGATGTCACTGCGCGAAAACCTCTCGGTAGACCATCTGCCCGGCGCTGCACGCAGCCACAACTCGATTGGTCGCGTCTACCTGACCGTTGGGGCCTACGACAGCGCCCAGGTTCATTTCGACGCCGCCTACCAGATTGCCCGCAGCGAAGATTCGCGCCAGCTTCGGCTGCAGAGCTACAACAACCTGGGAGAGCTGGCGCTGCAGCGAGGAGACAACGCCCTGGCGCGTTTGCATTTCAGCCGGGGAATCGAGCAGTTGCGCCGCGCGGAAGACTCCCTGGAGGCGGCAATTCTGTACCACAACATGGCCGGACTCGAGCACCGCCAGTCAAACGAGCGCGAGGCGCGCCGCCTGACCGAGCAGGCGCTGGCGATAAACCAGGACGCACGGCGCTTCGAGGAGATGGCGGCCAACTTCTATCTGCTGGCCGCCATTGAATCGCGCGCCGGCAATCAGCAGCGGGCTCTCGAGTACGCTCAGCAGGCGCTGGAGTACGATAAGCGCATGGAAAACTCTACCGGCATCGCACAGGATCTGGCGGCAATCGGCCAGGTTTACCTGCGGATGGGTGAAATGCAGACGGCTCACGACTATTCGCGGCGTGCCTACCACGTCTACTCCGCGCTGCGCCTGCACGCCCAGGCAGCCGCAATGCTCGATCGATTGCAGGAGATCTCGCTGATGCAGGATGACAGCGAGCTCGCGGACTACTACCGGATACGACGGGAGGCGTATGAGTAGCTTCTCCGCGCAGCTGCGCCGCAGCGCTTCGCGGCTCGTACGCGGCTACGGCGCTGTTGTGCGTGCCGTAGCTACCGTGGCGGCCGTGCTGGCGGCCACAGTCGCGATAGCGGTAGCCGGCGTTTATCCGTTGTGGTTTCTGGCTACGCGCGCACGCGATATCTACACCGCATTGATAAGCGCGGGGCTGATCGGCTTGCTGGGACTGCTGGCGTACAAGCGGGTCCGGGCCCTGCTCGAAGCGGTACGTCACGAAGAGCTTCCGCGAGGGATGATCGTACGACGCGCGCGCGCGGCAGCAATGGTCTTGTTGGTACTCGCGCTTGCGTACCTGACCGCGGTTCTTGCGGCAAACGCGCGCTATGCGGCGGCGGTCGTGGCCGGCATAGTCCTGCTGCTGACTATCGGTATGCCGGCAGGACGCATACAGCGGACGGATGCGGATAGCAGCTGACCTAAGGGCAATCGTACTGTGCTCGGTGCTCATATCCGCTGCACTGCTTCCGCTGTCCGCCCACTCTTCGGATTACCCACTCATCGAACGCGCTCATCACAGTGACCCGCTGTATCGTCAGCATCAGGAGAGTATCCGCGAGTTCCACTTGCGCCGCAGCGCCGATCGAGAGCTGCCACAGTTGCAGCTCTACCGCTACGCTGCGGATGCGGGCGCAACGCTGATTGAACTGGCAGCGCGTTTCAGCCTTTCCTACAGCACCCTCGCAACGATCAACCGCTTGCCGCAGAACGAAATTCCACCCGATACCGAGTACCTCCTGATTCCGTCCCAGCCGGGTATATTTGTTGCCGAAGTTCCGCACTCGGATCTGGAGCAGCTGATTCACGAAATGCGCGTCAGCGGTGAACGCTCAGACGACGATTACACCGAGCTAGTGCTCCAGACCGCCGACGGCACCGAGCGTTTTCGGTTCTACGCCGCTCAGGACTTTGACCGTGTCGAACGCCTGGCGTTTCTGAACATCCTGTTCCGCCGACCGGTACGCAACATACGCATATCGTCGCACTACGGCTATCGTATCAGCCCTTTGACCAACAGGCGCGCCTTTCATGCCGGAGTCGACTTTGCGGCACCGCAAGGAACCGCCGTGCACGCCTCGCGCGAGGGGCAGGTGGAAGCGATCGGATACGATCCGATCTACGGCAACTTTGTGCTTCTCAACCACAGCGGCGGTTTTCAGACATTCTACGGTCATCTGGACCAGATAGACGTGCGGTTGAACGATAGCGTCAGTTCAGGTATGATTATAGGCACCGTAGGCAGTTCCGGCCTGTCAACCGGGCCACACCTGCACTTCGAGATACGGTTGAACGGAGAGACTCGAGACCCGGCACGGCATATGCCCGGCTTACGACGATGAGACGATTCTCCACGCTGGCGTTTGCAGTTTATCTTCTCACCGCCCTCGTCGCTGACGCACAGAACGCGGAACAGATTCGTGGCAGCGTCATTATCGCAGAGCAGTCGGACGATGCACGCAACGAGCCGTATCACGTTGAGATCGGCATGGAAGAGATTGCCGTACTTCGGCTCGGCTCTGACCCCCGTTTTGTGCAAGGTGTTCGACTCGAGTTCCACGTCCCGCGCGGCGCGCGCCTTCACCCCGGGGCTCTCGGACTCTACCTCTACCGAAATCTCTCGCCGCGCCCCGAACCGCGGCTGATGTCACTGCGCGCCGACAGGGTTTTCTTTCTGCCGATTCCCAATGCGGCACGCTTCTTCGTTACCGTTCCGCTGCAGACGGACCACGACTTCCGCGGTACCGCGGATACCTACGTGACATCGCCGGTTCCCGCCGACGCGTTCCCGATGGCGGTGACGCTGCTGCCCATCAGTAAGGGAATCACAAACGAAACGGCTTCGGCGCGCTTCTCCATCCGCGTCGAACCGGTTCTGCTCAACCTGGGTGCGTTTCAGCTCGTGATCCTCGATCCCGAAGGGCAACCTGTGGCGCCGCAGGCGCAATCGGTCGACGAGTTTACTTTACGGCTGAATGGCGATACACTGGTATACAGCGAAGAGCAGCAATTGATGCCGCCTGGGCTCTACCGCATCGGGCTGGAGTCCGAGCGCTACGAGCACGAGCAGCTGACCTTCGGCGTTGAACGCGGACGTGTGGCTCAGATAGCGTTGCGCCTGCGCGAACCGCGGTCATCGATACGTTTTGAGGCACCGGCCGGGGCCGAGCTCTTTGTCAACGGAGAATCGGTGGCGTACGAGGAGAACGAGTTCACGTTGCCTCCGGGTGAACACAGCGTGCTGTTCCGCCTCGGCAATTACTCTATCAGTCGCCGCCTGGTGGTCGAGCCCAAGAAGAACTACGATATTTCGCTCGGCCTGGATATTTTGATCGAAGAAAACTAAATAAAACTCGTCGTGAGACGATAATAGGATTGTCGGTTACTGGTATAGTTCCCCTCCCAGTTTACTATATCGTACCGATGACCATCTGGGCCGGTTCTGCAGAGCCGGCCCTCTTTTTTTGATAACTGCCACGAAGCCTGGGGATGGTAAGCAAGACTTGACAAAGCAAATGCTCATACGTACCCTATTTCTATATGGTTTCCCGTCATAAGCGACGCGTCGCTCTTCATATCTCAATTGCAGTTGCCGCGGTACTCGCGGCTGTTATCGGTGTTGGCACCGGGCTGGCGCTGGCGTCGGTGCGCAATACGCCCGACATAGATACCTTCGGTACGCGCGCTCAGGCACTGCCGTCAGAGGTACTCGACCGCGAAGGCCGGCTGATTACGCAGTTCTTCTCCGAGGAGCGCCGCGAGCTGGTATCGATCGATGAACTGCCCAACCATCTGATCTACGCTCTGGTAACTCGCGAAGACAGCCAGTTCTTTGAACACAGCGGCTTCAGCATAGCTGGAACCGCACGCGCGGCATTCAACCTGCTCACGCGGCGCTACGTATCGGGCGGGAGTACCATTACCCAGCAACTTGCCGGGCATCTGTACGCCGACCGTAGCGAGTTTTCGATTACGCGCAAGTTACGCGAGCTATGGTGGGCGTTCCAGATCGAGCGTCACTGGACCAAGCACGAAATTCTGGAGCGCTATCTCAATACCATGTACTTCGGGCACGGTAACTACGGGGTTGAAGCCGCGGCACAGCACTTCTTTGGCCACTCTGCGCGTGAGCTGAGCGAGGCCGAGTCGGTCATGCTGGTGATTCAGCTGGCCAATCCGTCGCTCTATTCGCCTATTCGACGTCCCAACGAGGCCCGTGCGATGCAGCGACGCATCCTGGATCAGATGGCGGCGCGCGGCTATATCACCGCTGATGAAGCAGATTACTCGTTTGCCGAATACTGGGCCGGTTACGATTTCACCCGTGCCAGTACTTCCACTGCGTTTTTCGAACGTGAAGACCGTGCGCCCTACTTCAGCGAGTACGTGCGCTACCAGCTGCAGAACGAGCTGCTACTTGGCAGTGTCGACATAAACCGCGACGGCTTCACTATTCATACCACCATCGACCTCGACTATCAGGCAGCAGCCGAACGATACTTCCGCGCCGGTCTGCAGCAGGCTAACCGGGTATTTCGTGAGAACGTGGCCACGCAGGCAGCCCAGGGTGATGCGTTAGTGCCGGTAATCGACCTGATCTCGCTGGCTTTCGATATTCCCGAGATACGGGTTGCGGACGCCAAGCGGCGCCAGAGTGCCACCGCCTATTACCGCAACCAGATCAACCCGATGGTCGATGTCCTGGCTCTGCTTTTCGGCACCGACGAGCAGGACGAGCTGCGTCACGCCTCGCGTATTTCCCAGGCTCAATCGGCGCAGCGCGCGCAGCGCACCACCGTTGAGGGAGCCATGATTACTATCGATAACGATAGCGGGCATATCCTTGCGATGATCGGCGGCAGCCAGTTTGAAGCTCGCAATCAGTTCAACCGTGCCGCCGACGCTACCGTTCGGCCCGGCTCAGCGTTCAAGCCGCTTTACTACGCTGCGGCAATTGAAGAAAAGGTCGTCACCCCGGCAACCATGATCTACGACTCACCGGTGGTCTTCTGGAACGACGACGGCACTCCCTACACACCTCGCAACTTCCGCGGCGAATGGCACGGTCCGGTACTGGTGCGCGACGCGCTGTCGCGATCGATGAATGTTCCAAGCCTGCGCATTCTCGATAGCCTCGGGTTCACCGCCGCACTCAACACCTCCGGCGCTCTACTCGGGATTGCGGAGCCTGACTTCACGCGCCGTAACCTGGTCCGACGCTATCCGGTTGGTCTGGGAATTGTGGACGTAGCGCCGCTGGAAATGGCGCGCGGCTTTGCAGCCTTTGCCAACCAGGGTCGCGAGGTTGTTCCGGTTGCAATCCGCTACATTGAAGACCGCAGCGGCCGCGTTGTACTTGAGCCGGAACGCGACCTGCGCCTGGAACAGCAGCGCCGCGGCGCTGAAAGCCAGATTGTCTCGCCGCAGACCGCTTACATTATGACCGACATGCTCAAGAGTGCGGTAGAACGCGGAACATTGGCCGGAGCCACGCGGCTGGCCGGCGGTCTCCGCAGCGACATCCCGATGGCCGGCAAGACCGGCACTACCCAGAACTGGGCCGACGCATGGACCGTTGGTTACTCGCCCTACGTTACCACCGCTATCTGGTACGGCTTTGACCGCGGCGGCAACTCGCTGGGTTGGAACCAGACCGGCGCGGTAACCGCCGGACCCGTCTGGGCACGGTACATGAAGGAGATCCACGCAGAGCTGCCGCCGCGCCAGTTTGCGCGGCCCAGCGAGGGACTTGCAGAAGTAACCGTCAGTTCTCGCTCAGGCCTGCTGCCGACCGAAGATTACCGCGGGACCACGCGCAGTGAAATCTTCCTCTCCGGTACCGAACCGCGTCAGTTTGACGGCATGCAGCAATTTGACCAGGAACAGCGGCCGCTTCTGGTTGACCGACTGCGTTCAACCATCGAGAGCGGCAGCTACTCGCTCAGTAGTTCATCTGCGCCGTCGCCGCGCGCGTTTCAGATAGATCTTGACCTCAACATCGACCTTTCCTCCGGCCGGGACGCTGCGGCGGACAGCGATGATTCTGCATCGACAACGCTGCCTCCGCTGTTCAACGATGACGAAGACTTTGAGGGTAACCCGCTTCTGGATTAAACCGGGCAGAGCAAGGCGAAGACTGTAGCATGAATAAGCGAACCGAACGGGCGGAAGACATGATTATACAGGCTGATGTGAAAAACGTAGTGGTTCGAAAGCGGGTCCGCAAGGCGATGGGAGATTTGACACCGTTATCCGAAAGCCTGCGCAAGCACGGCCTGCTCAACCCGATTGTGATTACGCCGCAGCACGAACTGATCGCCGGGCACCGCCGCCTGGAGGCAGCCCGACAACTGGGCTGGGAGACCATACCCGCGCGTATTGTCGACCAGAGCGATCAGCTGGAACTGATCGAACTCGAACTCGATGAGAACATCCACCGCAAGAATCTCAATACCGACGAGCTTGCCGACGCATACGTGCGCCTGGACAAGATGCGCCATCCAAGCGCATTGCGCAAGCTCTGGAACTCAATCGTTGCATTCTTTCGCAAGCTCTTCGGGCGGCGCCGGCCGCGCTCGCGCTGAAGCTTCGAGCTGGCGCTCACTGACTCAGATCGTCCAATGACAGGCCAACGATAATACCGTCCGAACGCTGCACGTAAACCACATCCTGAGCCGGCGCTATGTAGCTAAAGGGGTCAACCCGCACCGATGACCGCTCCAACAGCGCCAGGCTGCTGTTGAACTTCCCCAGGTACCAGCCCTCGCCGTCGCGTACCACCGCAAAAATCTCGCCGCGATCCGGGCGCGGCACAACCGCACTCTCGGGAAAGAGCTCGGCAGATCCCACCGTGGACGGCTGCAGCGAAGCGCTATCAACCCGCACCAGGCGTGCCGCGCCGTCGCGCTCCGCTACCACAAGATGATCGTTAGCCCAGCGTTCGACTCGTCTGCTGGTAAGCGTATCGAGCTCGGACCTGCGCAGTACCGTAGCGGTTTCTCCGTCAATTATCACCAGCTGTCCCAATGGGCGCCCGCCGCGCATACGCGTCTGGACAAAGAGCACCTCGCGGATATCATCCACCAAAGCTGCCGGTGCACGCTCCATGACCGTGCGGGTATCTTCGGCAATCTCTTCGCGTCGCTCACGCACCTCATCTATGCGGGTGTCAACCTCATCACGCTCGCGCTCCAGCGCCTCTTCGCGCGCGGCGATCGCGTCTTCGCGCTCGGCGATGGTGCGCTCCCGTTCTTCCAGCTCCTGCTCGCCAATGGTCTCGCGTTCTTGATCAATCTGTTCACGTTCGCGTTCGACTGCTTCCCGTTCTGCGGCAATCTGCTCCGCCTCGCGCTCGATGCGCTGTTCCTGTTCCTCAATTGCGCGTTCTGCCAGGTCGACCATTTCACGCCGTTCCTCGAGTGCCATATCGGGGCGCGTGCGCAACTCCTCCACCACCCGCTCATCGGTGAGCGCCAGCGCGTCAACCGAACCAATTTCCCCCGGCCCGGCCGCGGAGCTCAGAGGAGTAACCAGCCGCGTTTTTCCCGGCCATTCGCTGTAGCGCACGGCAATGCCGACGTTGTCGGCGCTGAGGTTTTCGATCACAACCGGTTTGTAGCGCCCTGCAAAGAAATCCAGCTCGCCACGATAGATTGCATTGTAGATTGTTACAAACTCGGCGATGCGCCACGCCTGGCTCGCAGAATAGTGGTACGCCTGCTCGAGGTACGCGCCCAGAATGCGACGTATATTGTCGATATGATCAACCCGCCCGCCATCGAGTATCACCAGGATATCGGCGTCCAGCCCCTGCGGCTGTTCGGGATCCACCGCATGAATCATCTGATAGCGACCAAAGTAGTCTGCAGTTTCGCCGGCGCCGCGAGGTCCAGCTGCAAGTGCGGCGCCAATGCTGCGTATCGCCTCGATAGTGTCGACCCGCTCGTACGGTCCCTGGTAATTCTGAAACTCCACCGCGCGGGTAATCTGACTCTCAAGCTCCTCGCGATCAACTTCCAGCGCAACGAGGGCCAGCGGCACAACAAACAGCAGCAGAGCCGATATCAACGTTTTCATCTGCACACACCCCCGCTTTCAGTATAGCGCTCTGCGCTTCCGTTTTCTACTCGCTACCGCGTAGATAGCTCGAGGCTTGCGTTCTGGTCTGATGCGAGAATCGGATCTCCGACGTTATCCACGCAAGCGTCTGTTGCGCCTTCTGACGAGCCGGATAACGGTTAAAGAGGGCGATCTGATACAGCGCCCAGGCGGCCGCTGCGGCTTCACGGTTGCCGGCTCCCGGCCGGCGCACTGCTGCGTCAATCGCCGCCGCTGCATCACCGTCGGGATCAGCGGCAATCGCTCCCAGAGTCTGCAGCATTGCAACGCGCACCTCGCTGCTGCGCTCAGCGCCAAGTGCGCGCGCTATGCGGCTGTTTACCGTTGCGTCGGCAATGCCCGCCAGCACCCGCAGCGCGCGCTCGCGTTCTTCCGGCTGTACCGCGGCAGTTGGCGTTGTGCCGCTGCCGGACGAAGATTCCACCAACTGCAGCAGAAGAGCTACCACGTACGCATAACTGCCGCCAACGCGCCCAGCTGCCACACGCTCCTCGATGTCCCGCAAGGCTCGCTCACGTTGACCCACCGCATCCGAGCGCACAAGCTCACTGAGATAGATGTAGTCCAGCACATCGGCATAGTCCGCGGCCGCAGGCCCCTGGTAACCGCGGGCAACTCCGGTTGCACGGGAATCGCCGCGCAGGTTGGACCACTGACCGAGCACATCTGTGTGCCGTCGCGCTGGCGCCACGCTGGTAGCCACCAGGTCCACGACCCAGTCACGCCCACCGGTCAGCAGACGGCCGCCGGGCGTCAGCGCTACATGAGCCAACGGTTGTCCCCTGCTGCTCGTCTCTTCGGTAAGTAGTCTCGCCCGGCTGTCCAGCACCAATATCCTGCCGTATGCCGTTACCGCGTAAGTATTGCCGTCACCGGACAGCGCCACCGCACTGATGCCGTCGGGCGGCCGGGCAGTCCACTGCAGTGCACCGTCGGCACAGAGCCGCGCTATGGATCCGTCGCTGCTAACGGCTACAGTGGCAGCGTTATCATCCACGTGCAGCGCCACGATCGAAGCCCCGAGCGCCCTGCTCCGCCACGCCGGCGTTCCAGACGAGTCAAGCGCCACTACGGCCCCGCTGATATCGCCGGCGAGCAGGATACCGTCTTCTCGCGCAGCCAG
The DNA here is from genome assembly GCA_007693325.1 of Spirochaetaceae bacterium. Taxonomy (GTDB): domain Bacteria; phylum Spirochaetota; class Spirochaetia; order DSM-27196; family PWMO01; genus PWMO01. The sequence continues at coordinate 47,884 of REDW01000068.1, read as the reverse complement.
AACGTTGAGTCGCTGATTGTGACGGTACACCCAGCTGTTGATACCGCGGTGGGTAAACGCTGCAACCGAATTGTCCTGCGTTGCTACCGCCAGGGATCCGTCAGCGGTCACCACCGGGTCCGCGCTGAGATTGTGCGGTAGCCAATGGCGCCACAGCAGGCCACCCTGTGTGGTGCGCGCGCTTACTTCTCCGCCATTGAAAACCGTGTAGACCGTCCCGCCGGGTGCCGCAACGATTGCGCGTGGCTGCCCGGAACCAGTCACCGTCCAACGATGGCGGCCGGCCGGTGTCACAGCCACCACTCTATCGGGATTCAGCCCGATATACACCACGCCGTCGCGTCCAACAGCCGGCGCCGTCAGCGGCACGCGGCGTAAATCGTAGCGCCACTGCAGCGAGCCGTCTGCATCAAGAGCGTAGAGCCAGCGATCCTCGGCGGCAAATACGACCCGTCCGTCGCGCGTATACGCCGGCGTACCGGAGAGCTCTCCGCCGGGAACATAGCTCCAGATAACCTCGGGCGAAGCCCTCAGAGAAACAAAACATACCAGCAACGCGGTCACAATCAGCGACACAACAGCTGCGCGGTGGGGCATCTTGAACCACTCGAAACTTCTCATGCAATCTTTTCTACTTCATTCTACCAAAAATTATCGATGTGCGTTATACTCGGACTCTGAAAACAGAACCGAGAAATCTCGCGCAGATTTCTTGCCCCTGCAAAGGAGCAACTGATGAGCACCGTCAAACTGGCAAGTCAACCAACTATTAAGCGGCTCCCGTCGTATCTGCACGTAATCGAGAACGCCCAGAAGGATGGCAAGGAGTTTATCTCCGGAACCGTGATTGCCGATGAGCTCGGCCTCGAACCGATCCAGGTTCGCAAGGATCTTGCGGTAACCGGTATCGTCGGCAAACCGAGAATAGGGTTTCCGGTCAACAAGCTTATCAAGGCGATTTACGCCTTTCTATGCTGGGACCGGGACCACCAGGCAATCGTAGTTGGTGCCGGAAACCTGGGTACCGCGCTGATGGGTTATCCTGAGTTCAACCGCCGCGGTATGCGCATTGTTGCAGCTTTTGACATGGACAAGCGCAAGATCGGCAGGCGCATCCACGATACCGAGGTCTTCGCGCTGGGCCAGATGGCGGAAAAACTGAAAGACCTCGATATTCAGATTGCAATACTGACCGTGCCGTCCAACCACGCGCAGGCAGTTGCGGAGCTGCTGGTCAAGTCGGGCGTCCGCGCAATCTGGAATTTTACCAATGTTAAACTGCGAGTTCCCGAACACGTTACGGTGCAGAAAGAAGACCTCTCCTCAGGCTACGCCGTACTATCGGTCAAGATGACAATTTCGGCGGCATCAGCAAGAAAATGACAGTTGGCGCATGACATCAGTTCACAGCGACAGAATAGGCTATCACAGCGAATTGCTCGCAAACCGCCTTGCCAAACGTAAGAAGCACCTGCACAAGTGGGCGCGCAGAAACAGCATCAGTTGCTACCGCCTGTACGACCGCGATATCCCCGAGATTCCAATCTGCGTTGACCTCTACGAGCACTATCTTCACATCAACGAGTATCCCGGACCCAAGGAGCTCGATGCTCCCGATGCGGACGCCTGGAGCGAGGCGATGATTGAGATAGCCGCGCGTACAATGGGAATCAATCGCAATCGCGTCTACTGGAAGCGGCGACAGAGGGCAAAGGAGCAATACGAGAAAGTTGACAGCGTCGGCGAGCTGCTGCCGGTTCACGAAGGCGGCTATACCTTCCTGGTCAACCTGTCGGACTACGTAGACACCGGACTCTTCCTCGACCACCGTGATACGCGTTCGATTGTGGGTTCGTTGTCTAACAACGCGCGCGTCCTGAACCTCTTCTCCTATACCGGCTCGTTCACTGTCTACGCCGCCGGTGGCGGGGCGTCCAGCACGACATCGGTTGATCTCTCAAACACCTATAACGATTGGGCACAGCACAATCTCCGCATCAATGGTCTGCAGAGTTCCAGACACCGGTTCATCCGCCAGGACGTTGTGCGCTTCCTCGATGAAGCCGGCAGTCATACCGATCGTTACGATATCATTGTGCTCGACCCGCCGACCTTTTCCAACAGCAAGAAGATGGACGGCGTTTTCGATATACAGCGCGATCACCCGCGTCTGGTCACTCAATGTGCGGAACTTCTCAGTAGCGGTGGAATCCTGTTCTTCTCAACCAACTTCCGCGGCTTCAAATGGAACGTGGCGCAGCTGCCGCAGTTGCAGTTCCAGGATATTACCTCGGATACGATTGGCGAAGACTTCAGCAAGAAGAAACCCCACCGCGTCTGGATGGTTCGACGGCTGCGCAGCTAGCTGCGCCGATGGAGATGATGGATGCCGACACACAAGACCAGGCGCACCGCCACTGAGCGCATCGCGCTGACAGCCGCCTTGCTGCTTGCGGTTGTTCTAAGCGGCTGCAGCCTGCTGCAGCCACGGCCCGAGGAAACAGCGCGTCAACCGGTGGAGCAGGAGCTGCCGCGGCCCGAAGCCGAGGCGCCTGCCGTAACCGAGGAACCCGGCCGGGCAGACGCCGCCGCAGTTCTCTCGGGGCTACCCCAACGCGAACTGGCTTTCATGCTCGAATTCCAAGAGCGCGTGGAAGCCGGAGACTGGCAGTGGGTGCTCGAGCACGCTGAAGAAAACCACTATCATGAACTGGTAGTCCGTACCGGGATGGATGAGGAGAGCTATCTGGCATTTCTGCTGCGGATAGGAGAGTCCTTCGACAGGCGCATCCGCCGTGATGACGCCGAACCGGGCTATTTTTCGCCCTATGACACGGTAACGGTAGTCTACACCGACTACCGCCGCGAACACGTTACGACAATTGTCGAAGGTCTGTTCTACAATCAGCAGCAGCGCTCGATTGACTTCACGGTGAACCTGCTCGGTGACCTGATTGAGATGCGCTTGACCGGCGCCTACTACTGACCGCGGTTGAGCCTGACACGAAAATAGCGTTTCTTGCCGGCGCGCAGCAACGCTTCATCCTGGCTGAACCAGTCGAGGCTGACCGGCTCTTCAATACCTTCCACTACGCGGTCATTTACCCGTGCACCTTTCTGGGCCACCAGCCTTCGTGCTTCGGCTTTCGATGAGCACAGCTCGGTCATACTGAATAGATCGACTACCGTCATGCCGGCCTCAACTGCGGAGGCCGGTAGGCTTACTTCGGGTATCGCCGAGCGGTCGGCGGTTTCAGCGCCGCCAAAGGCGGCGCGCGCCGCCTGCAGCGCCTTCTCGGCCTCATCCGCACCGTGGATCATGCGCGTGAGCTCCAGCGCCAGCCGTTCCTTGGCCTGGTTGATCTGCTGGCCCTGCTGATTGCCGAGCGCCTCCACCTCGGCTGCGTCAAGAAAGGTATAGAGGTAGAGAAACTTCTTGACATCGGCATCGGGAACGTTGCGCCAGTACTGGAAGAACTCGTACGGTGAGACCATAGCAGCATCGAGAAACAGCGCACCCTGCTCGGTCTTGCCCATCTTCTGCCCGTCTGCACGCGTAACCAGTGGGAATGTCAGGCCGTGCGCATCCACAGCGTGCATGCGCCGGATGAGGTCTGCGCCTGCCACAATGTTACCCCACTGATCGTCACCGCCGATCTGCAACGTGCAGCCGTACTGCCGGTTCAGCACCACAAAATCATACGACTGCAGCAGCTGATAGTTGAACTCTATGAAAGACAACCCGGTCTCGAGCCGTTTCTTGTAGGTCTCAAACGACAGCATCCGATTGACCGAGAAATGGCGTCCGATATCGCGCAGGAAATCGATATACCTCACGTCAACGAGCCAGTCGGCGTTATTGACTACCGTAGCACTGACGTTGTGGAGGCCCAGGAAATGCTCGATCTGGCGCTGAATGGCGGCGGCGTTGCGGTCGATGTCTTCCACACTGAGCATCTTGCGCATCTCGATCTTACCCGAAGGGTCTCCGATGCGAGCGGTACCCCCGCCGATCAGCGCAATCGGTTTGTGCCCCGCGCGAGCCAGGTGAACCATGGCGAACAGCGGCACCAGGTGTCCGGCGTGCAGGCTCGGTCCGGTTGGGTCGAGCCCTACGTAGAAGGTTAGCGGTTGCTGATCCATGGCCGCCTGCAGCGCGTCACGATCGCTGCACTGCTGATAGAACCCGCGTTGTTCGAGTAGCGTCAGGGCCTGATTCACGCACCGACCCTCTGGTATTCCTTGATGGACTGTCTGATACGCGCGCTGAGCTCGGCTATCGGAATACGCACCTGTTCCATGGAATCGCGCAAGCGCAGGGTAACCGTGTTGTTCTCTTTGGTTTCGTAATCAATGGTAACACAAAAGGGGGTTCCGATTTCGTCCTGACGGCGATAGCGGCGCCCGATGGCTCCTCCCTGATCGTAGAATGTAGCAAAATCCTGGCGCAGCTCACGCTCGATGTTACGCGCCAATTCGGCCAATCCGTCTTTCTTGACCAGCGGAAACACCCCCACGGTAATCGGCGCCAGCTCGGGGTGAAAGCGCAGCACGGTGCGAACATCGCCCTCGGCAATCGTCTCTTCCTCCCAGGCGTCCGACAGAACCATCAGTACGCTGCGCGTCAAGCCGGCCGAAGTCTCTATGATGTACGGCAGGTAGCGTTCCCCGGTGGTGTCTTCGAGGTAGCTAAGATCCTTGCCCGAATACTCGGAGTGGCGCCGCAGGTCAAAGTCGGTGCGGTTGTGAATACCTTCCAGCTCCTGCCAGCCGAACGGAAACAGAAACTGGATGTCAAACGCGTCCTTGGCGTAATGCGCCAGCTCATCGGGACCGTGCTGCTGGAAGCGTATCCGGTCCATGTTGATACCCATACGGCGATAGGACTCGATACGCTGCTGTTTCCAGTATTCAAACCACTTCTCATCTTCGCTTGGATGGACAAAAAACTGCATCTCCATCTGTTCAAATTCGCAGGTGCGAAAGATGAAATTCTTGGTGACGATCTCGTTCCTGAACGCCTTGCCAACCTGTGCGATGCCAAACGGAATGCGCACGCGCGACGTTTGCACTACGTTCTTGTAGTTGACGTAGATCCCCTGTGCGGTCTCAGGGCGTAGATAGACAACCGAGCTGGACTCCTGCACCGGACCCAGGTGGGTCTTGAACATCAGGTTGAACTCTTTGGGTTCCGAGAGCGGATTGCCGGCCGGACTGACCTTCTTGGCCCGATTCTCCTGCGGAAGATGGTCCCAGCGGAAACGCTCGTTGGTGACGGTGTCTTCTACCATGAGATCGGCAAAGCTCTCGACGTGACCGGAGGCTTCCCAGACGCGCGGATGCATCATAATGGCAGCATCGAGCCCCACGATGTCATCGTGCAGTTGGGTCATTTCGCGCCACCAGAAGCGCTGAATGCGGTTTTTCAATTCGACGCCCAGTGGGCCATAATCCCATGCCGAGGCCAAACCGCCGTAAATGTCCGAAGACCCAAACACAAATCCGCGCCGTTTGCACAACGATACGATGTTGTCCATGGTCTGAGGATTGACTGTTGCTTGCTCACTCATCTGTTCCACCTTTTGACTGCAATAGCTGCAGGACTTTGTCGATTCTCTGCTTCACGCGCGCCTCACCGATCAACCGCATCGAACCGAGCAGCGGCGGAGATACCCGAGATCCGGTAACCGCAATGCGCAGCGGCATCATCAGACTACCGAGTTTCACCCCGAGTTCCTGGGCTTTGCTACGCAGCAGCTCTTCAGTTTCTTCATCGGCACGCGCTTCAAACCCCGCCACAACGCTGCGTCCCTCCTGCAGCAACCTGGCTGTAGACGCAGCATCCATCTTGCTGGGAATCAGGTCGTCAGGGTTGTACTGCAGCTCATCGGTATAGAGAAAGCGCACCAGTTCGGGCGCCTCGGTGAGATACTTCATCCGCTCACGAACCAGCGGCAGCGCCGCGCCTAGAATTTGACGCTCCTGCTCAGTTATCGGGTTTGAAACCACGCCGGCCTCCACCAGGATCGGGACCATCAGCGCTTGCAGCTCGTCATCACTCTTGCCGCGGATGTAGACCCCATTAAACCATTCCAGCTTGCGGTAATCGAAGACCGCCGGCGCCTTGTTGATCCTGGCCACATCGAAGAGCTTCTCCAGCTCGTCGGTAGTGAAAAACTCGCGCTTGTCGTCGTACGCCCAACCCAGCAGCGTGACGTAGTTGATCAGCGCCTCCGGCAGGTAGCCCTGCTTGCGGAACTCAATCACGCTGGTGGATCCGTGGCGTTTGGATAGCTTCTGACCGTCCTTGCCCATCACCATCGGCAGGTGACAGAACTGCGGCGGCGACCAGCCGAACGCGTGATAGAGCTGTACGTGCAGCGGGGCCGAAGAGAGCCACTCCTGGGCACGCAGAATATGGCTGATCTGCATCTGGTGATCGTCGATAACGTTGGCAAGATGATAGGTTGGAAACCCATCGGACTTGAGCAGAACCGGATCGGGGGTGATATCCTTGTTCTTCTTCTTGACACGGCCCAGGATCATGTCCTCAAAGACCGTCTCACCCTCGAGCGGGCCTTTGAACCGCACTACCGGCACAATTCCACGAGCCTTGTAGTCGGCGATCTGTTGCGCCGTGTAGTTGCGCCCGCGCCGATCGTAGCCGCTGCCTTTGTCGCCTTGAGCCTTGCGCATTGCCTGCAGCTCTTCGGCTGTATCGTAGGCGTAATAGGCCATATCCTGCTCGATCAGCTGCTCGGCGAAATCACGGTATAGCTGCAGACGTTCAGATTGAAGATAGGGACCGTACGGCCCTCCGACGTCGGGGCCTTCGTCCCAGTGTATCCCGAGCCACCCGAACGTGTCATAGATGTCCTGCAACGCGGCCTCGTTGTAGCGCTCGCGATCGGTATCTTCGATTCGCAGAATGAAGCTTCCGCCCTGAGACCGGGAGAAGAAGTAGTTGAAGAGCGCGGTTCGCACGCCCCCTATATGCTGCAGCCCCGTAGGTGACGGAGCGTAACGTACTCGTACCATACTATGTTCCAGTTAATCGTATTTCAACGGCGTGCCGCAGTGTTGACGTGTCCCGATTATAAAGATCACCCGCGTCGCGGTCAATCGACACAGCGTTACTGCCGGTACCATGACAGGAAGTCACGCAATCGCCCGATAGCGTCTTCGAGCTGGTCAACCGGCGGGAGAAATACCAGCCGCAGATGATCCTTATCCATGCAGTTGAATCCGGTTCCCTGTACCAGCAGCAGGTGCTTCTCTGTCAGCAGGTCAAGCACCAGCCGTTGATCGTCCTGGGTATTGAACAACGCAGGATCGAGCCGCGGAAAGAGGTACAGCGCACCCTTGGGCCTGACACAACTGACCCCGGGTATATCGGTGAGCCCGCGGTACGCCAGATCGCGCTGTTCGTAGAGCCGCCCGCCCGGCTTAATCAGATCTTCGATGCTCTGGTACCCGCCCAACGCGGCCTGAACCGCGAACTGCGCCGGCACGTTGCTGCACAGACGCATGTTGGCCAGAATATCGAGGCCTTCCTTGTAGTCGGCACCCAGGGCCTTGCGTCCCGAAATTACCATCCAGCCTGCACGAAAGCCTGCCGCGCGGTACGCTTTGGAGAGCCCATTGAAGGTTATGCAGAAGATATCATCACAGATGGTAGCAAGCGAGGTGTGCTGCGCGTCATCGTAGACAATCTTCTCGTAAATCTCATCGCCAAGCACGATCAGACCGTGCTCTGCGGCGAGCGCATGAATCTGTTCGAGCACGTGCAGCGGATAGACTGCCCCGGTGGGATTATTCGGGTTGATAACAACGATAGCACGCGTGTGCGAATTGATTCGCGAGCGGATATCTTCAATATCCGGTATCCAGTCGGCTGATTCATCACAGACGTAGTGCACCGCACGGCCACCGCAGAGGTTAACCGCGGCGGTCCACAACGGATAGTCGGGCGCAGGGATCAGCACTTCATCACCGTTGTTCAGCAGAGCCTGCATTGCCATGACTATCAGCTCGCTGACGCCATTGCCGATGTAGATATCGTCTACTTCTACATCGAGCACGTCTTTCTTCTGGTAGTTCTGCATCACCGCCTTGCGCGCAGAGAAGAGCCCCTTGCTGTCACAGTAGCCCTGGGCGTTGCGCAGATTGACGATAACATCGTGGAACAGCTCGTCGGGAGCATCGAACCCGAACGGAGCCGGATTGCCGATGTTGAGCTTGATGACCTTGAAGCCCTCTTCTTCAAGGCGTTGCGCCTCGGTCAGAACCGGACCGCGGATGTCGTAGAGAACCCCGGCGAGTTTATCAGACTTGAGAAAATGTGGCCCAACCGGCATGGCAGTGACACCTCCTGTAAAAGAAATCAGTGATAGTCGGCGACATCACGTCGCCTGCGCTGCGCTTTGATCAAAAATCCAGGCCGAAACATCCTTGACCAGGTTAGCGAGTACCACCACCTGCAGGTTGTTGCGGTTCTTCTCCACTTCTTTATGCCATTGACTGATGCTGTAACGCTCGCGCAACGCTTTCTTGCCTTCGATTACGCTGTTCTTGACCTGCATGTCCTGATCTGGAAACGCGTCGAGCAGATAGTAGGTCAACGCGCGCAGGATCGGGTTTCTGGACTGTTGCGGCAGCGCCAGCAGAACATCACGCGCATCGTGCTGGCGCTGCTGCAGCAGCAGCGCAAAAGCGTAGGACCACTCAATCCACGGCCTGTCGTTGCAGCGAGGTTGCTGACGCATCGTTCCGTAATAGCTTTCGAGGTCCTGCGGATCGTTCTGTAACAGATGCGGAATACCGAACTGCAGCGCGAAGGCGGGCACCAGATCGGGCCTGTCCTGACGGCACTTCTGCTCCAGCTCCAGAATACGCGAGGGCTCGGACACCAGGATGTAGCTGTTTATCAGAACGTGAAGATACTGCTTGCGGTACTTGCCCTGAGAGTAGATTTGATCCTCCAGATACGAGATCAGTCCGCGCCAGTTCTCGGCTTCCAGGAAGCTGAACAGTTTCCAATTGAGGGCAAAGTAGGTGTTCAGCCCACCCATAATAACGAGGAACAGAGCCGCCAGCGGCCAGTTTGTGCCCCAGAACAGACGGCTGTGCTCCCAGCCCAGCAGTATAACCGGGATCATAAACACAAAAATGAACGATAGGAGAACGATTCCGTTGAACAACAGGAAAATGAGCTTAAATTTCATCGGGTTTTCTCCTATAATTACAGTAACGAGTGTAACCAATCCGGCGTAGCGGGGTCAACGGGATCACAAAATGAAGACTGTATCGGTTCGGACTTTGCCGGCCCAGAAACACCTGACAGCGCCATCGTTTCTGGACGAGAAATACATCCTGCTCTCACCGGAAACGCCGTTCTCGGAATCGCTGAAGCACCGTATGCTGAAGTGGGGCTTTGAAGAGCTGCACACCAACGGCGAGATCAGCGACACTGCGGTAACTGTATCAGGCAGCGCCGACGGTACGGACAGCGCCCCGCTACTCTCGATTGAAGAGGGAGCGCAAGAATCCAGGATCCTGACCGAGGTGCAACGCTTCTATTCCGGTCTGCTTGGGTTTACCGAGAAGCTCTTCACCGATTTTGCCATGCGCAACGATCTGCCACAACGGACGGTATCCGAGAAGATCAAGGAAGTTGTAGAAACCGTACGTGCAAAGCGCAAGTACCTGCTGCGGTTGCCGGCTCTGCAGAATGTCGACAAGAATTACATCATCGAGCATTCAGTCAAAACCACCATTCTGAGCGTAGCGATGGGAGCAACACTGCGAATGCCGCCGCACAAGCTGATCGAGCTGGGCACTGCCGCACTGCTGCATGAATCCGGTATGATCCGCTTGCCACCGCAGCTCTACATGAGCGAGGGGTCGCTCAACGAGAAGGAACGCAAGGCGCTCACGGCGCACACCCTGTTGGGCTTCAAGCATCTCAAACAGTTCTCGTATCCGCTGGCGGTGTGCATCGCGGTTCTCGAATGCCGCGAAAACGTCGACGGTTCGGGTTATCCGCGAGGCATTACCGGCGAGCGCATATCAAACTACGCCAAGGTCATAGCGGTTGCCGGCAGCTATGCGGCCATGACGTCCGATCGGCCGTTCCGCGCCGCGCTGGAACCACACGCGACGATGCTGGCGCTGCTGCGCGATCGCAACACAAAGTACGACGCAGCAGCGTTGCGCGCGTTACTGCTGAACCTCTCACTGTTCCCGCTGGGAACCTACGTTGAACTCTCAAACGGCTACCGCGGCATTGTAGTCGACGCGGTTGATGACAACCCCAAGACCCCGGTGGTGCGCATCATGGTGTCTGCCAACGGAGAACGCTACGCAGACCAGCCCACGGTCCGCACCAGTGATCCCCAGTACGGTGTGGTCCGCGCCCTGAACAGTGAAGAGGCGCGCGCGCTGCGCTAAGGGAAGGCTATAGTGTCAACTGTCACCGTCACACTACCCTCGGGTGAGCAGCAGCACGTTGAACGCGGACAGCGTATCAGCCAGGTTCTCGGCAGCCAATCACCGGACACCGAGAACCCGATTATCGCGGCACTGTTCAATAACCAGCTGGTCAGCCTTTCCTACCGTGTCGAGGTCAACGCCCGCATCGTAGCCGTCACTCTCGATAGCGCCCTGGGACGTCAGGTCTACCGCCGCACGCTCTGTTTTGTACTGGCAATGGCCGGCGCACGCAGGCTGCCTGACCGCCGGATTGTGATAGGGCATTCACTGGGTGACGGCTACTACTACCAGAGCGCCGACGGCGCGGATTTCTCCCGCGCCGAAATCGAGGCCGTTTCTGCAGAGATGAGCGCGATAGTGGACGCCGACCTTGAAATTCTGCGAACCACGGTATCGTATCAGGATGCGCTGGAATATTTCCGCGAGCGGCGCATGTCGGATACCGAGCTGCTGCTGAAGCACCGCAACGAAAGCAAAATCGCGGTCTATCGCTGCGCCGAACTGATGGATATCTCGCACGGTCCGCTGCTGCCGACCAGCGGCTACCTGCGCTGTTTCGAGCTGCGGCCCTACGCACAGGGCTTCATTCTTCGCTATCCCGGAGAGCGCGATCCGTATACACTTACCAGCTTCCACGCCAGTCCGGTCCTGTTCTCGGTCTACCAGGAATACAAACAATGGGGCAAGATCCTGGGAGTCGGGTCTGCCGGACAGCTGTCGGAGCTGACGCGTAACCGCAACATCCGCGAGTTTATCCGTGTAGCCGAGGCATTGCACGACAAGCGCATCGGTGAGATTGCCGACAAGATCAACGAGCGTCGTGACAGCGTGCGGATTGTCCTGATTGCCGGTCCTTCTTCCTCGGGAAAGACAACGTTCACCAAGAAGCTATCGGTGCAACTCACCGTCTGCGGTCTGCGCCCGATAAGCATCTCACTCGATGACTTCTTTGTGGACCGCGAGAAGACCCCGCGTGATGCAGAAGGAAACTACGACTTCGAGCAGTTACAGGCGATAGACGTAGCCGTGCTGAATGAAACACTGCTGAAACTCTTTGACAGCCAGGCGGTGGAAATGCCCGAATTTGATTTCAAGACCGGAAGCCGCAGCTACCACGGCAAAATCCTGCGCCTTCCGCCGCAGGGTGTCTTGCTTATCGAAGGCATTCACGGACTCAACCCGGAGCTAGTACCGCGGATCGACCCATCGTACACCTACAAGGTCTACGTATCGGCACTGACCCAGCTCAACCTCGATGACAACAACCGTGTACCGACAACCGACAACCGTCTGATCCGCCGCCTGGTGCGCGACCACCAGTTCCGTGGCTACAGTGCCGTCGAGACCCTGAGCCGCTGGCCATCGGTGCGCCGCGGCGAGAATCGCAACATCTTTCCGTTCCAGGATTCTGCCGACAGTGCGTTCAATTCGGCACTGGACTACGAACTCGGTGTGATCAAGAGCTTCGCCGATCCGCTGCTGCAGGAAGTCAAACCGTATCACGAGGTATATCACGAAGCTACACGGCTGGCGTCGTTCCTCAACAACTTCACTCACATTCCCGACAAGTACGTGCCCGAACACTCAATTCTGCGCGAATTCATCGGAGACAGCGGATTCAAGTACTGAAAGATGGTTCCAGCTGCCGCGCTGCGTCCGCTGCTGCACCAGACGGTCCAGCAGTTGCAGGAACAGCGTTCGCGGCATCCCGGTGGCACCAAAGCGTTCCAGGTGGCGAGTGTAGACCTGGCAATCGATCAGACGGTAACCATTTCTCTCGAGGAAATGAACCAGCCTCACCAATCCGGCCTTGGAAGCATCGCGATAGTGGGCAAACATCGATTCACCAAAGAACACGCTACCGATAGCGACACCGTAGAGTCCCCCGACCAGCTCGCCGTGCAGTAAGACCTCCAGGGAATGTGCGTAGCCCAACTGATGCAGGCGCGTATAGCCGTCTACAATCTCACCGCTGATCCAGGTACCGTCCTGGCCCGGTCGCGCAGCGTGGCGACACGCCTGCACTACCTCAGCAAAGCGGCTGTCCAAGGCGTAGCTGAACGGATCGTTGCGCAGCAACCGCTCGAGGCGGCGCGGGACGTGCAGCCGCTGCGGTTGAAGTACAAAGCGTGGGTCGGGACACCACCATAGAATCGGATCCTCGCTCGAATACCAGGGGAAGATTCCCTGGCGATAGGCGGACAGCAGCATGCCCGGCGAGAGGTTGCCGCCAACGGCTACTATGCCGTCCGCGCTACCAGCATCGGGCGGGGGAAAATCGAAGCGCTGCGATTCATCCAGATAGGGAAACACACCGCTCATGAGCCCTGTGCACGAATGACCACCTCTTGTTCCTCGGACACGTCGGCAGTCGCGCGCCCTCCGTCCTGCAATTCGCCGAACAAGACCGAATCAACAAAGAACGACTTGATCTTCTCTTCGATTATTCGCGAAATATTGCGCGCACCAAACTCTTCGGAATAGCCGCGTTCTGCCAGCCAGCTGATGCACGCCGGGGTCACCTCAAGAGTTACGTTCTTTTCGGCCAGCTGTGCCACAAAATCATCGAGCTCCTTGCGCACGATGTCCTCAATCACTTCGGTTGCCAGTCGGTTGAAGACAACAACCTTGTCCAACCGGTTGCGGAATTCCGGTGAGAAAATCCGCTCCACCGCGTCATCCACTGCGTCCGAGGTCACATTACGTCCGCCAAAACCGATCAGCGGCTTGCCGATCTCACGCGCGCCTGCGTTGGACGTCATAATCAACACTACGTTGCGGAAATCGGCCCGCTTGCCGCTGTTATCCGTTACCGTGGCGTAGTCCATCACCTGCAGCAGGATATTGTAGATATCGGCGTGCGCCTTTTCGATCTCGTCGAGCAGAAGCACAGCGTGTGGTGTCTTGCGGATAGTCTCGGTCAGCAGACCGCCTTCTTCGTAGCCAACGTAGCCCGGTGGCGACCCTATCAAGCGGCTCACGGTATGTTTTTCCTGATACTCACTCATGTCGAAGCGCAGCATCGAAACACCGAGCGTATCGGCGAGCTGCCGCGCCAGCTCTGTCTTACCTACGCCGGTTGGGCCGACAAACAGGAACGATGCAACCGGCTTGTCGGCGCGGCGGAAACCGGCGCGCGAGCGCTTGACCGCCTGCACTACCTGGCCAATGGCGTCATCCTGCCCAAAGACCACCTGTTTCAGGTCTTGCTCCAGGTCACGCAGGCGGTCACGTTCGGAGACCGATACACTGCGCTCGGGAATCTTGGCGATCTTTGACACCACTTTTTCGATGTCGCTCTCCATGATAGTAACCGGCTCACCCTCGTCGGCACTGGCCTCGCGCCGCATGCGGATATAGGCGCCGCATTCGTCGATCACGTCGATGGCTTTGTCGGGAAGATGGCGATCATTGATGTAGAGCGCCGACAGATGCGCTGCCGCGCGCAACGCGTCGTCGCTGTAGCTGACGTTGTGGAACTCCTCGTACTTACCGCGCAGCCCTTGCAGGATCTCGTAGGCTTCATCCTCGCTCGGCTCGGGAACCTCGATCTTCTGAAAGCGCCGCGACAGTGCACGGTCTTTCTCGAAATAGCGCTTGTACTCCTCGTACGTGGTTGACCCGATACAGCGGATCTTACCCGATGCCAGCGCCGGTTTGAGCATGTTGGAGGCGTCCATTGAACCACCTGACACCGCGCCGGCGCCAACCAGGGTATGAATCTCGTCAACAAACAGAATCACGTTATCGCGCGATTCCAGCTCCTTCATTACCTGCTTCATACGCTCTTCGAAATCGCCACGATAGCGCGTACCGGCCAGCATCGATCCCATATCGAGCGCGTAGACCGTGTATCCCTTCAGCAGGTTGGGGACCTTCTCATCGGCGATGCGCTGCGCCAGCCCTTCGGTAATCGCGGTCTTGCCGACTCCCGGATCACCGAGGTGCACCGGGTTATTCTTGAGCCGACGACACAGCACCTGGATGGTGCGCTCGAGTATGTCTTCGCGCCCGATCAACGGCTCGAGCTTACCTTCTCGAGCCTGCGCGGTGAGATCGGTGGTGAATTGTGACAGTGCATCACGCTTCTTGCTGCGCCCGGACTCCTGCTCTTCTTCGGTTTGCGCGCTGCGGTCGCCGTTGTCGGCCTCGCTCTCCTCGGCACCATCCTGGTAGTCGGCACCGACTCGCGAAAAACCGTGCGAAATGACCTCGAGCAGATCAAGACGCGTTATACCCGCCTGGCGCATGAAGAAAGATCCGAAGGACTCTTCTTCATCAAAGATCGAGACCATGATATCAGCAATATCGACCTCCTCCTTGGAGGCGTTCTCGGTGTGAAAGACGGCCCGCTCGATAACGTGTTGGAAGCCGACGGTCTGGAACGGTTCCTCCCCGTCTACAACCGGAATGCGCTCACCGAGGTGCTGATCCACTTCCGATCGTATCGCATCCGGCTCGGCTCCACACTCGTGAACCAGATCGCGTGGATATTCGAAATGCAGCGCAGCGTAGAGCACGTGCTCGGGCGTAAGATACTCGTGCTTGCGCTGCTTGGCTTCCTGATATGCTGCATTCAAGATAGCCTGCAGCTCTCGGTTTATTTTCATCGCTCTGTACTCCGCACTACGCCTTCTCCATAGTGCATTTCAGCGGATACTCCCGCTCCTTGGCCATACGACGCACCTGCTGGATCTTGGTGCGCGCAATATCATAGGTAAAGACACCGACGTTACCACGGCCGTGCTTGTGAACCGTGAGCATGATCTTGGTAGCGTCCATCACCGTCTTGCGGAACACCTTCACCAGGACCTCCACCACAAACTCCATGGTGGTGTAGTCATCATTATGCAGCAGAACCCGGTACATCTCCGGCTCTTTGGTCTTGGCACGGGTTTTTTCCTGAATATTCTCACTGGTGCCGGGGTTCATCGCTTCGCTCCGTTGTTAAGATACGGACGAGCTTGTGATGATGTCAATCACCGCAGGCAGACCACAGCATCAGAATTCGAGCGGACCGAAGTAACCCGATTCACCCCGGCCGCTGCGCTGTACCAGGTAGGTTTCGACGGTCAACGGAAGATAGGCCCTGCCGAAATCCGTATCGGCGCCCGATGTGTAACGCAGAATGTAGCGACCGTTGGGGCTACTGCGGACATGATCGACCATGCCCTGCAGCCCCTCGGCAGCGTAGATGTAGCGCAGTTGGCCGCCGGTCTGCTCTACCAGAAACTCCAGCTCGGGATCTATTGCGCCCTGGCGCACTGCTATGACCGAGAAGATCGTGTGATTATTGCGCAGGTAGGCCGCCAGCTCCCCAAGCCCGTATTCCTCAAACGCCTCCACGTCCGACTGCCCGTCGGTAACAAAGAACACTACGCGGCGATCCTGCTGCGGGATCAGTTCAGAAGCTGCCAGACGCAGCGCAGTATCGAAACGCGGTGTGGCAGTGTAGGGTCCTCGCCGCGCCGCCTCGATTACGCTCAACCTTCCACTTCCGCCCGGCGCCACGACTGCCGGGTCCTGTCCGGCGGACACCACGCGCAGCGTACCGTCGGCAACAGCAGCATCAAAAATCTCTGTGGCGGCGTCTTCGATAGCGTCCCTGTGGCGGTCCATCTCCAGTGAGCGATCGACCAGCAGCGACACGTTCACGCGCCGGTTGCGAAAACCCGCAAACGCCAGCGGTGGAAGCTCAATCCGGCGCTCACCCTCTGTCAGCAGGAAATTGCCGGAGTCCAGACCGACAATCGGGCTGCCCTGGCGGTCGGATACCGAGACTTCCACGGCGACATCGGGAAAATCCTGGGCCCAGACCCGCTCCACCTGCACGTGCAGGCCGGAATAGACCCCGCTGATGTCCGCCAGGAAATAGACCCGGTTGCGATCGAAATCGGCCGCAATCAGGTTGCCGTTGGCGTCACGCGCGATAGAGGTGATGCGAATTCCATCCAATGCACCAAAATCAGCCGGGTGCGACACCACCTGGTCGTCAACGTCGAGCAGAGCACCCTGGGTGGAATCGGAGAGTAGTAAATGGTCGTGATCGTAAACCACAATCGACTCGGGGCGCGATAAACCGAGATCGCGGATCGCTCCCAGAAAGTTGCCGCTGGAGTCGAATCGGAAGATCGCACGACGTCCGGCATCTGCCACGTAGATTTGGTCGCGATGCACCACAATTCCGGTAGGATTCTCCAGGCCTTCGAAAGCACCACGCGGACGTCCGAATGAAAGGACATAGCGCCCATCAAAATCAAACTTGACCACCCGCCGGTTGCCGTAGTCGGTGACGTACAGATAATTGTCACGGTCAGCTGCCAGGTACTGCGGCCCCAGCAGCTGGCCCTCTGCGATACCGGAACTACCGAAACTGCCGATGATGTCCCCGCGTTCATTGATGCGCACGATGCGGTCGGCACCGAACTCGCTGACATAGAGCCGTCCGTCTACTTCAAGAATATCAAAAGGCTGGTCAAATCCGGTGAGCCCGCCGCGTAACCTCCGGCGCAGCGTTCCGTTGGCATCGAGAAGCAGGATTTCGCGCTCGGTGAACGCGGTGACAAAGAACGAGCCGTCGGCTCGCGGCCGCACCGAGGTTGGCCTGCGGAACCTGACCTCGCCCTCGACAATTCCTTCAATCTCGGCGGTAACCACGTAACGCTCAGGACGGAACAGCTCGCGTGCCACCCCGCGGCGGGCGCGTACAATCTCGATCAGATTTCGCAGCCCCTCGCCGCCGTGGCCGGCGTCAACAACCGTCTGCCACTCCGTCAGCGCTTCCTGCTCGAATCCGGAGCGATAGAAGGCGTATCCAAGCCAGCTCCGCGCGGTAGGGTCATCAGGAACCAGCGACAGCGCACGCGTGAAAGAGAAGATCGCCTCGTTGAAGCGGCCGTTGTGATAGGCCACCACTCCCCAGCGGAACTCCTCGGCTGCCTCGGCCGAGTCCATGTCCAGCGGATTGGGCGCTATCGCGTGTGAAGCCAGGGTCAATACGGCGGACACCAGCACGAGGCGTATTGCAAATCGTTGGAACCCTCGACTCCGTCTGGGCATCGGTCACTTCCTCGCACGGCGCGCGCGCGCCCGTTTCACCTGCTCGAAATGATCCCGAATCTCCTGGTTTTCCGCATCGTGCTGCAGCGCTTTGCCGATACAGGCCAACGCTTCATCCAGCTTCCCCATGCGGTAGTAGACCCAGCCGAGCGAATCCAGATAGGCAGGATTATCGGGTTTCTGCGTCACTGCACGCTTGCAGTACCCCAGCGCAGTGTCCAGCTTGATGTTGCCGTCGGCCAGAATGAATCCCAGCGAATTCAGCGCCGTGGCATTGTCGGGATCGATTCGCAACGCCTTCTCCAGGTAGGCAATACTTGAAGCGGTCTTCTTCTGATTATGCGTGACGTAGGCCAGCGCCGAGTAGACTTTAGCTGATTCGTACCCTTCTTCGAGCAGCCGACTGAACTCAAACTCTGCCAGGCGAAACCGGTTTGTCACGGTATAAATGTAGCCCAGAATCATGCGGCTCTGGTAGACGTGGGGAAAACTCATATCAGAGTTGAGTACCTGCTCCAGGAAAAGCAGCGCTTCGTCGTACCTTTCCAGATGCGTATAGCAGAGGCCGAGGTAGTACGAGAGTTCGGGATAGCGGTCTTCATCCACCTCTATCGCCAGGAATTGCTGCAGAGCTTCCTCGTAGCGACGCTGCTTCAACAGGTGAACTGCTTTTTCCATTACACTCCTGACTTCACAAACAGCGCGCGACGATAGGCCTCGTCGTCGTGGTGATTGATCGGATCGATGCCGATCGGGCTTATCGAAAGCGATCCACGTGAGAGCGCGTACCAGTCGGTACCCGGCGTGAGCTCGTTTTCCACCGGACTACCGGCCATGAAGTAGTAGGTCTCCCCCAGCGGAGCGCGAAACTCGTGCAGCCGGTCATTGTAGAGACGTCGGCACGGATGAGTGATCTCCACCCGCTCGACACTGCCGGGGGTGTTGGGAGCGTTTATGTTGATAAAATGATGCGGGTTCCACAGCGCGTGCAGATCCTCGATATAGTCGGCAACAAACTCGGCCAACGGCTCAAAGTGCAGCGGCTCGCTGAACCCGTCGAGCGACAGCGCAACTCCCGGGAACCCCATCAGCGCCGCCTGACGCGCAGCCGCGGCGGTTCCCGAATAGATGATGTCGGTTCCTAGATTGGGCCCGATGTTGATACCCGAGAGCACCATATCCGGCGGACCGGGAAGGCCCGAGAGCACCGCAACAATGACACAGTCCGCCGGTGAGCCGCTGCACGCCATCACCTGAGGTGCAAGCTCTTTAACCGCTACCGGCCCTTTGATGGTTATGTAATGCGACATCCCGCTGCGTTCGCCGTCCGGCGCGCAGACCCACACGTCGTGGTCTTCACTCAAGGCGTTGCGCAGCACTTCCAGTCCGGGGCTGAACACGCCGTCGTCATTTGTAAGCAATAGTCTCATGCGTTATCCTCAACGCGTACCCCCGCGCTCGCCCGACACACAAAAGCATCGGGGTGAAAGCCAAAAATACGCTCGTATTCGTCCAGTCTGCTGTAGTATGCATCGATGGCGCTGTCTTCAACAAGCGCTATCGCGCAGCCGCCGAACCCGTTGCCCGTGATGCGTATGCCGAGCACGCCGCGGGTCTCCACCGATCGCTTGACCAGCCAGTCGATCTCGGGACACGAGACCTCGTATAAGTCCCGCAGGCTGACGTGCGAGCGGGTCAACAGGCGGCCGGCGGCGTGATAGTCTCGTTTGCGCAACGCCTTGACAATTTCTTTCACACGCTGGTTTTCGTGCACAACGTGCAAACAGCGGCGTCGTGCGGTTTCCGGTACTATACCCATTACCGCGTCCAGATCATCGAGCGTGAAGTCGCGCAACGCACGGCCGGCCTTGCGCTCCTGCAGTACATCGACACAGGTGCGGCAGTCGGCCAGCCGCTCGTCGTACTCGGCGCGCGCCGGCGATATCGGTACTCGGGAATCGGTTACCACCAGACTGATGCCGGACAGATCCAGGCCTACCGGAACAAATCTACCGCTGCGGGTATCAATTGACAATGCAGTACCGGGCTCAGCGTGCTGCGCTGTTACGCACTCGCTGGTGCCTACCGTTCGACCGATGAAATCGCGCTCGGCGGCAACCGATATCTCGATGCGCTCCGCGGCGGAAAGACCCAGCTCCAGCAAGGCATCGAGCGCGGTCACAGCCGCAGTAGTGATGGCCGCCGAAGAGGCCAGCCCGATGCCACTGGGAACGTCGCCACAGATAGTTGTGTTGATCCCCGGTACTGCTGCCTGCCGCTGCAGCAGTTGCGCGATAACCCCCTTGACCAGGTTGGCCCAGCGATCCTCGCGTTTGTAGCGCAGCCCGCTGATAGTGGTGCGCTTGCGTTCACCGTAATCGGCGGCAAAAAATCGCAACGACTGGTCCTTACGCCGCGAAAGAGCCACAAACATGCGCCGATTCAGGCCGACCTGCAGCACCATCCCTTCTGATTCCTCGGTATGAGCCCCCATGAGGTTGACCGTGCCCGGTGCCGACACGACTATTTCAGGGACAGAATCAAACTCTGCCCTGTGGTGAGTGCTCACAACTGTCATCGTGCGGGGCCCCCTGCGGTATCTACCTAACGCCAGTATTCTACCGGATTCAGCGCAACTATTCAACAAAGTCGTAAATTCGAGTACCCTCGCAGGCGTGAGAAAACGCAGATTGCTTCTGACAGGCAGCGCCGCTGTCGTCTACGCCCTGGCGGTACCCAACGAGCTGCTCGCCGAGGGCAGCATATTGCTGGCTCTGGTTGCGCTGTCCGGCTACTTTGCCGCTCTGGCTGCTGCCGACAGCTACCGTGAAGCCCGATGGATCGGTGTCCTGTTTGGCACTCTCTCGACGCTGCTATCCAACTACTGGCTGATGTACTTCGGCGATTTTTCGGTCTGGACTATCGGCGGAGTCACCCTCGGCTACGCTATCTATCACTCGCTGCTGGGACCGATTCTCAAACGCGCGTGGCAGAACCCGCGGGTCTGGCGCGCCCTGTCGGTAGCCGCCGTCTGGGCCGCCTACGAGTACCTTAAGTCGATCGGATTCCTGGCCTACCCGTGGGGACTCATCTCCTACCCTGCAGCGCGTAGTCTGACGCTTATTCAACACGTGGACATCACCGGCGTGTGGGCGCTCTCGTTTGTGTTTGCCGCGTTCAACGCGCTGGTTGCCGAACAGATGCTACCGGCACTGCAGAGCAGCCGCACCGCAGGCTCCCGTCCGTCTGAGATCGGGCCGCGGCCAACCGGCGAGATGCTGCGCCAGTTACTGTGGCTGTGCGCAATTGTAGCGCTCATGCTGGGCTACGGCATCGTAAGGCTGCGTACACCGATAGCGCAGGTTGGCACTGCCCGCATGGTGCTGGTACAGCAGAATATCGATGCCTGGCAGCGAGGACGTGAGCAGGACGCGCTGCGTCGCGCGCAGGCGCTCAGCCGCCGCGCTGTCGATGCCGCCGGCGACAGTGCTGTTGACCTGGTGGTGTGGAGCGAGACTTCGCTGCGGCGCCCGTACCCGGAAAACCGGCAATTCTTTGCAACAAACCCGCCCGACTACCCCTTCGAACGTTTCATCCGCGATCTCGGCGTTCCCTTACTGACCGGTGCCCCCTACGTTGCCGATCCGCAGAACTGGGACGTCTACAACGCAGCGATCATGATCGACAGCGACGCCGAACTGGTGCAGTACTACGGCAAACAACATCTGGTTCCATTTGCCGAGAGCATTCCCTTCTGGGATGCCGCCCTGGTACGCCACTTCTTCCAGCAGACCGTTGGACTATACGGTGTCTGGAGTGTAGCGCCTGATTACCGCATATTCGAGCTTCCCGATACTGGTTCCGATACCGGCGGGCAAACGCTCAAATTTGGAACCCCGATCTGTTTCGAGGACGCCTTTGCCTACCTGATACGCGGTTTTGTGCTGTCCGGAGCCGATCTGCTGGTGAACCTCACCGACAATTCATGGTCTGCCACTAACTCGGCACAGTACCAGCACTTCGTGGCTGCGCGGTTTCGACCGGTGGAGACTCGGCGCACGCTGGTGCGATCTACCAACTCCGGCTTGACCAGTGTGATAGATGCACACGGCCGTGTCATCGCCCAACTGCCGATGTTCGAGCAGGCAACTCTCACCTTCGACGTTCCGGTCTACCGCGAACACCACTTGACGGTCTACACCGTCTGGGGCGACTACCTGCCGCAGGCAATGCTGGCGTTGTGGCTGGTGCTGGTTGTTGCGCAGGCCCGCCGCGACGGTTATCTGCAGCGAGTCGGTTCCCAGCGCGCCCGCATAGACAGGAAAACCCCGCTCTGAGGCGGGGTTCCCGGCGTGCGGTTGCGTCGGCGCGTGCAGCTCTGCGTCAGCGCAGCGGCTGGCTCAGCTCTTGATGTTGTACTTGCGCTTGAAGCGTTCAACGCGTCCGGCGGTATCCACCAGTTGCTGTTTCCCGGTGAAGAACGGGTGCGATGCGCTCGAAATCTCAACGTCTACAACCGGGTACTCGTTACCATCTTCATATTTGACGGTCTGCTTGCTGGAAGTTGTCGATCTACTCAGAAAGAGTTTTCCGGACGCAGTATCGCGAAAAACAACGGTCTGGTACTGCGGATGAATATCCTGTTTCACTGCAAAAATCCTCCGGGCTCGCTAGTCCGCAACCGATGACGTGTTCATCGACCGCAGGAAGCTCTCATTGTTCTTGGTTTTTGTCATCCTGTCAAGGAGCAGCTCGATCACCTCGACATCATCCATCGGGTTTATGACCTTGCGCAGCACCCACATCTTCTGCAGCTCTTCCTCAGTCAGAAGCAGGTCTTCACGACGCGTGCCCGATTTCTTGATGTTGATAGCCGGATAGAGCCGGCGGTCTGCCAGGCGTCGATCCAGGTTGATCTCCATATTACCCGTGCCCTTGAACTCTTCAAAGATGACCTCGTCCATACGGCTGCCGGTTTCAATAAGCGCAGTAGCCACGATTGTCAGGCTACCGCCGTCTTCGATGTTGCGTGCGGCACCGAAGAAGCGCTTGGGCTTGTGCAGTGCGTTGGAGTCCACACCACCGGAGAGTATCTTGCCCGATGTTGGCACCGTCTGATTGTAGGCCCGTGCCAGTCTGGTGATTGAGTCCAGCAGAATAACCACATCCTTGCGATGCTCCACCAGCCTGCGCGCTTTTTCCAGAACCATCTCTGCAACCTGTACATGGCGCGTAGCCTGTTCGTCAAAGGTGGAGGAGACAACCTCGGCCTTGACGTTGCGTTGCATATCGGTCACCTCTTCGGGGCGCTCATCGATCAGCAGCACAATCATGTAGACTTCGGGATGGTTCTCGGTAATCGCGTTGGCGATACGCTGCAGCAGGACGGTCTTTCCGGTGCGCGGCGGAGAGACAATCAGGCCACGCTGCCCCTTACCGATCGGGCAGAACAGGTTGATCATGCGCGTTGAGGGCTCGCCACTGATCATCTCCATGTTCAGGCGCTGATCGGGATAGAGCGGAGTCAGGTTGTCAAACGGGATACGGGTCTGCGCCACCGTGGGATTGTCAAAGTTGACCGTCTCAACGCGCAACATCGCAAAGAACCGTTCACCTTCCTTTGGAGGACGTATCTGACCGTACACGGTATCGCCGGTCTTGAGGTTGAACAAGCGTATCTGGGACGGAGAGATATAGATATCGTCAGATCCAGGCAGATAGGAGTTCTGCGGTGAACGCAGAAACCCGTAGCCGTCGGGCAGAATCTCCAGCGAACCGTAGGCGTAGATGCTGCCGTTACGCTCGGTGTGCGCTTTCAGGATGGCGAAGATCACCTCCTGCTTCTTGAGTGCCAGCAGGTTCTCCTGACTGATCCCGATCTTGGCTGCAAACTTGCGCAGTTCCTTCATGTTCATGTAGGTCAGATCGTTGATGCTGAGGCTCTTGTCCTCGCCGCCGTTATCGGGGCGACGCGACGAGCGCATCTCAGCCTGACCGCGTTTCTTGCCGCGCCGTCTGCCGGACTCCTGCCCCTGTGAGTCGCGCTGCTCATCAACTTCCTCAGAGGTGTCGGCCTGTTCGTCGCGCGGCGAGCCGTTACTGCCGTGCCTGGCGGCCTCAGGGTCTTTGGCGATTGAGACGCGAACCCGCTTCTTCCTGGTTTCGCGCCGTTCTGCGCCGCCGTCGGCCTGCGCCGCGTCCGATTGAGTATCGGTTTCCTCTGTCATCTTGTCCTGCAGTTCAAGCTCAGATTGCGAAGTCTCGTTTGTCGACGATCCTCCGTCATCTGAGTGATTCGACCATTTCTTACGAATGATAGCCATGAAGATACTCCAAGGTCGTTTGCCGTGGTTACCGTATAGATTTACAACCGCGTTCCTGCGCGATCACGCAAGGCCGTAACTGTAACTGTTCGTCTGATATGCATTGTATCGAAGCTCTGTTTTGGGACACGACGGAAAAACCCGTGAGGGTCCTTTAACTATAGTCCCGTTCGCGCGCTTATGTCAAGTAATCCTCTATCAGCAGCAGCGCCGCTACCGCGCTCCGGCGTCGCACCTGCTCGCGCGAACCGTAGAAGTGCATAGCGCGCGTGAGCGCTGCTCGCGTGTCGCCACACACCGCTATCCAGACAGTACCTACCGGTTTCTCCACGGTTCCACCGCCCGGTCCGGCTATACCCGATACGGCAACCGCAACGCTGGCCTGACCGTCGCTTATGGCCAACGCTCCGCGCGCCATGGCTTCGACGGTCTGCCGCGATACCGCACCGTGTTCCCCGAGCGTAGCGGGCGACACCCTCAGAATCCCGCTCTTGGCCGTATCGCAGTAGGAGACCACGCCGCCCCACAGCACTTCAGAGCTCCGCGGCAGATCGGTAATCAGTTTGGCAACCAGGCCGCCAGTGCACGATTCCGCGGTTACCAGCACCCGGCCGAGATCTCGCAGGCGATCGGACACCAAAGCTACCGGGTCTACTTCACCACTGCGGATTCTGAACCCATCGAAAAACTGCACCACGCGCGCCAGCATTCCCAGCCGATCCTGCTCAGTGCCGCCGCGCAGCGCAAACGCTATGCGGTACTCTTCTACACGGGTGCCCCACACCGCCTGGTCGAAAGCCGCTGCTGCCAGCGCTTCTTCCAGCTCCGACTCAGGAATCAGGAATGCGGTTGCACGCGTCACCGCCTCAACACGTATTCCCAGTCTCTGTCTGAGCAGCGGCAGCAGCGATTGATCCACCATCGCAGAAAGCTCGCGAGGCGGTCCGGGCAGAGCAACCACGCAGCCGCCGCCCCAGTCCGTCATGAATCCGGGCGCCGTCCCCACGATGTTCTTCAGCACCACGCTACCGGCGGGGATGAACGCCTGACGCCGATTGGCCTCGGCAATTTGCCTCCCCCCAAACCGCACCTGCAGTTCCTGCCACAGCTCCTCGCGATACTCGAGTTCCGCGCCAAGCGCCGCGGCAACAACGTCGCGCGTGAGGTCGTCGGAAGTTGGTCCCAGCCCTCCGGTTACTATGACCAGGCCGCTCTGCTGCATCAGCGCCTTGACTTCGCTGAGAAACAGGTCCCGCTCATCGGGGATCAGGGCAATCTTGCGCACCGGTATTCCCAGCTCGCCGAGGGTGCGCGACAGGTAGCGTCCGTGCCGATCGAGCGTTGTGCCTTCGGTTAGTTCATTGCCAACACAGAGAATAGAGGCCGATTCAAACACGCTGCACCGAGGACTTGAGTTGATCGACCGGTGCTGAAAAAATGTCAACCGTATTGGCGTTCTTGATCATCTCGCACTTGCCTTCAAACACCACCCCGTCGGCGATCCGTAGCTTGGCTGCCTTGACGTTGCCGTAGATCTTGCCGGTGGGCAGCATCTCCAGCGAATCGCTGGCGTGGATATTGCCGTGCACAACCCCCGCAACCACAGTAGATCCCACCCGGATATCGGCGTGAATCTCTGCACCGTCTTCGACATAGAGGAATCCCTCAGAGATGATCTGACCTTCAATACGGCCGCAAACACGCACCGAATCGCGGAAGCGCAACGTTCCTTTCAATACCGAGGACTTTCCCAGCCGGGTTGCGGTGCGCGGGATTGCCGGCACCGCCTCGTCATTCTTCTTCCTGGCCATACTCTTACTTTGTGGTCATAACGAACACTCCGTCCCAGTCTTCCGGCGGAGGGTTCTCTACGTAATGCCGACAGCGCTGCGCGTATATCTTTGCGGGGCCGTCAGCCGGGTCTAATTGCAGCGCTGACTCAAAATGCTGCAGCGCCGACTCAAACTCCATCAGCTTGTAGTGCTTGCGACCGGCTGCAAATGCATCGAGCACCCGGCGCTTCTGCTCGCTGATCAATGCGCTACCCCGTCGCTCTGAAACTTCTTGTGATACTGATCGAAGCGTTTCTGGTATTTCTCTTCGAGCATCTCCATCGTCACCTCGCGAGACTTGAGTTCGTCACCCTTGCTCTGCAGATCACGGACCTCGTCTTCGAGACCGTCCAGTGATGCAAGCGTTGCCTCAATCTCGTTACGCACCAGCGCCACAAATCGGCCCACCTGCTCAGGATCTGTGTGGTCAAGCTCGGTGGTGGCCGTGATAATCTCCTGCACCGGCTCCCTCAGGTGTCTGGTGAAGTACACCAGCGACTTGTTGAGCGACTCTACCAGAGCGATCCGCCGTTCGCGCTGCAGCACCTGCTGCGTCAGCTCGCGGCCACGCAATACGGCTTTGATGCGCGCCAGAACTTCTGAGAAGTTGAACGGCTTGGTGATGTAGTCCTCGATGCCCAGCTCGAATCCCTCAATCTTGTCCTGGATGTCGTCCATCGCCGAGAACATGATGATAGGAACATCGCTCACCTCGGCGTATTCGGGCGACTGCTTGATGGTCCGCGTTACTTCCCACCCCGAGAGCTTGGGCATGATGTTGTCCAGGATAACCAGATCGGGCCTGCCCTCTTTGACTCGTTCAAGCGCTTCTTCGCCGTCCTCGGCGCGCTCGACGACAAAGCCAAGCTTGGACAGCATTACGTCAAAAAAGTCGAGGTTGATCTGTTCATCATCTACGATGAGGATCTTGCCTTTGTGCTCCATGCTCCTTCCTAAGCAGATATTCTTGCAGAACCGGGTGTGAATGTCAATCCGCGCTGCCTTGCCGACGGCGAACAAGCGCCCGTGCAGCACCGAAAAGCAACAAGCCCGCAGCCGCCGCTACTGAAAGCCAGGCAAACCAGTCTCCCCAGCGCGTGTAGAGGGTTTGCCGTCCGCTATACACCGGCACCTCACCGATCATATATCCCTCGATGAACGGCGGAAACAGCTCCAGTATCCGGCCGTTGGGATCAATGATGGTTGTCATGCCACCGTTGGTACTGCGCACCATCGAACGGCTGTTCTCGGCAGAACGGAACACCGCCATTGCCATGTGCTGCATGGCGGCCGCCACCGAATGCGCCCACGAGTCGTTGGTGAGGTTTACAATGACCTCGGCTCCTTCGCGAATGAAAGCGCGCGACAGGTAGCCAAACGTGTCTTCAAAGCAGATCGGCGTTGAGAAGCTCACCCCGCCGGCTTCAAAAACCGTGAACTCGTCACCGGATTCCCAGAACGTGGTTTCATTCTCAACCAGCAGCCGATGCAACCACGGCAAGCTACGCTGATAGGGAAAATGCTCAGTGAACGGCACCAGATGTATCTTGCGATAGGTGTCAACCACCTGCCCGTCCGCGTAGAGGATAGCCGCGTTGTAGTCTGCGCGTTCCAGCGAGCCGTCCGCGCTGCGCACCATGCGGCCATCGCTGTTGCCAACCACAAATGGAACCGGCTGCGCAGCCAGGAAATCAACCACCTCGCGCACCAACGCAAAAGACTCGGGATTGGTGCGGTAGCGTGAGTGGTAGTTTATCGACGGCACAAACGAGGTTTCGCTCCAGATGACGATTTCGGGATCTTCTTCAAGCGCCATGCTGCTCTGCCGCACCAGGATATCCAGTGACTCGCGATACGCCGAAACACCGCCTTCCCACGGATCGACGTTCTGCTGCACAAGCGCTACGCGCCACATACGCGAGTCACTATAGTCCACGCGCGAGGCAAATCCGTACACAAGCGCCAGCACAAACAGCACTGCGTACCCGACAGCGACAAGGCGCCGCGATCGTACAAACTCGCTGAATCCCGCCAATCCGTCCTTGAGTGCGTTACCGAGAAACACCGAAGGAAACAGCACAAGCAGGCTTACCCCCCAGACTCCGGTCAAGGCCGACAGCCGCACAAGCGGAGTAACCAGGTACTGCGAGTATCCCGAGATGCCGTAGGCGTAGCCCAGGAAGCCCTGCGTACGCAGATACTCCCAGGCCAGCCAGATCGCCAGCTGAACCAGGAATCCGTAGCGTGGGAAAAGCGTATCGGCACTCTTGAGCAGAGGGAAGACCACCGCGAAGTAGGCCGCGTAGATCACCGGTACAATGAAGATCGAGAGCGGGTGGAAGTTAAGCAGCCAGTAGTTGTGGGTGGCGTAGGCCACAAATCCGTACAGCAGCCCGTAGAGCACCGTGCCGGGCCAACTGCTGCGATGAACAACTATGAAGACCGGAACGAAGGCGATATAGCCTAACGGAAAGAACCCCCAATCGAATAACAGATTGGGATGCGACAGCGAAAACAGCAGTGCGCTCAGAAACAGCAAGCCAATCTGGGTGCCAACGTCAGCCAGCGCCGTTCGATTCTGGTTGCGCTGCTGGTCTTTGATCACGCTCGCCGCAGGCTCGGCGCGCCTGGCGGGGGATCTGCTGAGTTGACTGCGGCGCTTCTTCTTCGACTTAGCCAAACTAGTCCCGCAATTCCCACGCTGCTTCTTTCAGCTCTTTGCCCGGACGAAACACCACCACACCGTGGTTCTGCACACGCACGGTTTCCCCGGTCTTGGGATTCCTGGCACGTTCTCGACCCTTGCGGGTACGAACCTCAAAGGTACCGAAACCGCGGAATTCCACCACGCGGTCCTCCAGCAGCGCCGCCTTCACGTGCGTGAAAAAGGCATCCACAATTGCCTGGATCTCCTTCTTGTTAACATCAGCCTGTTCAGAAATTCGATCGACGATTTCCGCCTTGGTGAGTTTATTGTGTGCCACAGCTCCCCTCTTTTAAAAAATGATGCCTCGTGGTTACGCGCAGTCGATCTGCCTCGTATCAGCCGCGCATGAGATACACCGGAGTGCGGGACTCCGGCTGAGGCTACGAAGCGAGTGCGTTGAGCTTCTTCTGCAGTCGAGACTTCGTCCGCGCGGCGGTGTTCCTGTGATATACGCCCTTGTGGACGGCGGAATCAATCAGTTTGGTGACTGCGAGATAGTGCTCCCTGGCAAGCTCCTGGTCACCGGCTTTCAGCGCTTCAAGGAAGCGACGAATGCTGCTGCGCACCTGGCTGCGCTCACTCTTGTGGCGGACGCGCGCTTTTTCACTCTGTCTGTGGCGTTTTGCCGCCGAACCTTTAACAATCAAACGTGGATTCCTCCTGTGCATTAGAACACGTTACCGTGCAGTGAATTGAAACGTTACCAAATCCTACCACTGCTGTCAAGCTGAGCCGGCAGGCTTCTTTCCTTTTCGTTGTATTCGCGGTAGATTGAGCCCGAGGTTATAGTGATACGTTCGATCACGTTTGGGGCAAGCCTGCTGGGAATACTGTTCTACTGGGACCTGCAAATGAAGCTTCGTGCCCTGTGGCGCTACCAATGGGCGCGCGACTACGCCGACCGCTACATTCATCACATGGCGCATTCGCTGTTCAATCTGGCGCGAGTCTACCTCGGGCTACGGATTGTCATCGAGCGAACCCCTGAGATCACCCTTCCCGACCATTTCGTGGTCGTAGTCAACCACCAGTCGCTGATCGACATCGTTGCGGTGAAGCTGGCTCTTCCGCAGCATCCGGTGCGTTTTGTTGCCAAGAAAGAACTGGGCAAATGGTTCCCCGCGGTCTCGATGGTGCTGCGCCTGCAGCGCCACGCACTTATCGACCGGCGTAGCAACCGTGACCAGACTATGCGCGAACTCGACCGGCTTGCGCGCCGCTCACGCACCGGCTCCTGCCCTGTCATTTTTGCCGAGGGTACGCGATCGCGTTCGGGACAGGTACTACCGTTCCAGTCGGGCGCTATTCGCAGAATTCTGTCGATCAATCCGCTTCCGGTGGTGGCGCTGGCCGTTGATGGGGGCTACCAGGCATCTCACCTGCTCGATCTCTCGGCGCGCGGCCGGAACGTGGTCTTCCGCACCAAAATACTGCAGGTTTTCCCCGCCGATGCTTCCAAGTCCGGCGTGACAAGGACCGTCAAAGCGGCTGAAGCCGCGATTCGCAATCAACTGGACGTGTGGCATCGTGGCTGAGGCTTCGACATTCTCCGAGTATCGGACCCTGATACCGTACGCATGGCGTTACCGCTGGTTCTACATTGTGGGGGTGCTGTGCCTGATCGTGACCTCCGGTGGTCAACTCTTCATTCCGCAATTTGTACGCCAGGCGGTCGATACCATGGTTTCGGGCAGCTTCACCACCGCGCATATCGGCACGCTGATGATCACACTGATCGTGGTATCGGTGGTAATAGCCGTAGGACGTTTCGGCTGGCGCTACTTCATTCACGGCGCTTCACGCCGCATCGAGGCTGAACTGCGCAACCGGCTTTTCGACCATCTGCTGGTACTCTCACCGCGTTACTACGCCACAGCGCGTACCGGTGACATCATGGCGCGCGCAACCAACGATATGCAGTCTATCCGCATGGCCACCGGTATTGCACTGGTGGCGTTCATCGACGGCGTGTTCATGACGTTGGCCATTCTGGTAATCCTCTTCAGCCAGAATGTGCAGCTGGCCGCAATCACAATCATCCCGCTACCCTTGATTACGGTGATGATTATTTTTGCCGGCCGCCTGGTGACGCGCCTGTTTCGTGACGTTCAGGAGGGCTTCTCCCACCTGAGCGAACGCACCCAGGAGAGCATCGCCGGGGTGCGTGTGATCAAGTCTTTCGTAAAAGAAGACTACTTCAAGCAGAAATTTGAAGAGACCAACCTGCAGTACCGCGAACGCAACTTGCGCTACATTCGGCTGTGGGGACTGTTTTTCCCGATGGTAACCTTTCTCTCGGGCCTCACTACGCTGCTGCTGTTGCGCTTCGGCGGATACCGCGTGATCTCGGGCGAGATCTCCGCCGGGGACTTTGTGGCAACCATGAGCTATCTGGCGATGCTGGCGTGGCCGATGCTCGGTGCCGGGTTCACGGTCAATGTACTGGCGCGGGGTGCCGCCTCGCTGGGCAGGATCAATGCCATCCTGCGCGAGCCGCCGGATATTGTTTCGCCTATTGGTGCCCTGAGCCGCACCCCCAATCTCGATCTGCGCATCGAGCAGCTGTCGCTCACCTATCCTTCCAGCGATGAGCCCGCGCTCAGAAGCATAAGCCTCGAACTGCCCGAAGGCAGGATGCTCGGTATCCTGGGGCGTACCGGATCGGGGAAATCCACTCTGATCAAGACCTTGCCGCGGCTTGTCGATCCGCCGTCGGGCAGCGTATTCCTGGGTGGTGTCGATGTGCGAGACTACGACCTGGCGTGGCTGCGCCAACGCTTCGGCATTGTGCCGCAGGATACGTTTCTGTTCTCGGCAACTATTCGCGAGAACATCGCCTTTGCACGAGACCAGCTGAGTAACGAGGAACTGCAGCGGGTTGCCGACATCTCGACCATCAGCCGCGACATTGGCAACTTTTCGGATGGTTTCGACACTGTTGTTGGCGAGCGCGGTGTCACCCTGTCCGGCGGCCAGAAACAACGCATCGCGATTTCGCGTGCGCTGGCCAAGAATCCCGATATCCTGATTCTTGACGACGCGCTTTCAGCCGTTGATACCGAAAGCGAAGAGAAGATCCTGGAAGCGGTACTCGAATACCGCAGAGGCAAGAGCACCATCCTGATCTCGCACCGCATCTCGGCGCTACAGTACGCCGATACCGTCGCGGTGCTCGATCGCGGACGCATCGTGCAGTACGGCAGTCACGCCCGGCTGCTGCAGGATGTTGATGGCCTCTACCGCGAGATTTACGATCTTCAGCAGCTGGAACACCAGAGGTCGCGGGAATAGCATGTCTGAACCGGTTCTGCAGGAAAATGAACGCATTGTCACCGGGTACAACCCGGTTGTCGTTCGCCGGCTGCTGGCGTACCTCAAGCCGTACCGCCTCGCGGTGATCCTGGCGCTGATTGCACTGGCTTTTTCAACTGCCGCCGAACTGCTGCTGCCGGTAGTGCTGCAGCGCAGCGTAGACCGCCACCTGGTTGCCACCGCGCGGCGTAGCGCGGTCGACCAGCTGGAGGAGCACCAGCAGCTGGCAGAGATCGCCGCACGCGACGGCGTGCGTATCGGTGAGTTTATCTATCTGCTGGAAGTAAATCTCAACGATATCGCCCAGCTCGAGCAGCGCCGCCTGCGCGACAGCGGCGTTCTCAGCCAACAGACCTTCACCGTGACGCGGATCGACTACCCGCAAGCGCTCGAGGTTGTCCAGCGCTATCCCGAGCGCTTCGAGCGTTCTGAGACTCACGCCGCCATCGAGGACCGCCAGCTGCAGGATCTCTCCGCTCAGACGCGCGCGGCGCTGCGCGCCGATGACATTGCCGGCGTAAAACGCATGTCGATGCTGTTTCTGGGACTGCTGATGACCGTGTTGATAACGGCGTTTCTGCAGGTCTACCTGATAGCGTACGCCGGTCAGGGAGTGATGAAGGATATGCGACTGCAGCTCTGGGACCACACTATCCATCAGTCGCTCTCCTTTCTCAATGCGCACGCCGTTGGCAAACTGGTAACCCGACTGACCAACGACGTCGAGACGATCAATGAATTGTTCACCAATACCGTGGTCAGCCTGCTGAAGAATCTGGCCGTCATGACGGGCGTTATTGTGACGATGTTTCTGCTGAGTTCCCGCATGGCACTGGTCACCGTGGCAACGCTGCCACCGGTACTGATCCTGACCCTGATCTTCCGCAAAAAGGCGCGCGACGCCTTCCGTGGGGTACGCCAGTGGGTCTCCAAGGTCAACGCCTATCTGGCTGAACACATCTCCGGCATGGCGGTTGTTCAGATGTTTGTACGCGAAGCACAGGTTAACCACGAGTTCCAGCAGCGCAACGGCAAACTTATGCAGGCCAGTCTCAGTGAAATGTACGTGTTTGCGGTGTTCCGCCCGATTGTGGATCTGCTCTCGTCGGTCTCCCTGGCCGCAATAGTCTACTTTGGCGCCCGCTTTCTCTCGCTGGGAGTGGTATCGCTGGGGATCCTGATCGCGTTCATCGACCTGGCCAAGCGGTTCTACCAGCAGCTGATGGATATTTCGGATCGATTTGTGGTGCTGCAGAGCGCGATGGCCGGCAGCGAACGCGTATTCGAACTGCTGGACGTTGTCGACAGAGTGGAAGACAACGGCACCACACACTTGCCGCTTCCGCTTCGCGGCGAGTTGGAGTTCGACTCGGTGTCCTTTTCCTATCGCAGCGGAGAATCGGTACTCAGCGAGGTCAGCTTTCACGTAGCTGCAGGACAAACCGTTGCAATTGTGGGCTACACCGGCGCCGGCAAGACCACCATAGCCAACCTGGTAACCCGTCTGTGGGACGTTGACAGCGGTTCCATCCGGCTCGACGGCGTCGACATACGCGACGTTCCGCTGCATCAGCTGCGTTCTGCGGTCCAGCCGATTCAGCAGGACGTGTTTCTGTTCAACGACACCGTTGCCGAGAACATCCGTCTGGGAGCCGATATCAGCGACCAGCGGGTATTGGAGGCTGCCCGTGTAGTACAGGCCGACCATTTCATCGCTTCACTGCCTCACGGCTACCAAACCGTCCTCGACGAAGGCGCCGCCAACATCTCCACCGGCCAGCGCCAGTTGATCGCCTTTGCGCGCGTGCTGGCGCACGATCCGCGTGTAATCATTCTGGACGAAGCCACCGCAAGCGTCGATACCGAAACCGAGACGCTGATCCAATCCGGAATCCGCAAACTGCTGGCCGGACGCACGTCACTGGTAATCGCTCATCGGCTTTCTACTATCAAGAACGCGGACCGGATCCTGGTATTGTCAGCCGGCGAACTGGCTGAAGCCGGTACCCACGAAGAGTTACTGGCACAGCGTGGCCTGTACTACAACCTCTACCGGCTGCAGTACCAGAGCTGACAGCTCCACACATCCACGGCCGCCTCGCCGGCCGGCAGCCGCAGGCTAACCGGACAACTCCGGGTTACCGACCGCCGGACACTCAGCGCCGTCGAGGATTTTCCAGCGGCGCGTCTGCGGGTCACGCTCGAAACGGCAGACCGGCAGACTGATATAGCGGCCGTCTTCACCGGCGAGGCGGACCTGGCGCGAGATGATGTTGACTTCGGTTATGCGAAAGACGGTCTCGTCGTACGGAATCCGGATTCCTTCGTCGGGAAATCTCTGCTTCTCACCCACGTAGAAGTCATGCTCGTAGTAGAGACAACAGAGCAGCCGTCCGCAGGGGCCTGAGATCTTCATCGAGTTGAGACTCAGGTTCTGCACCTTGGCCATCTTGATCGAAACCGGGCACAACTTATCGGTCAGTCCGTGGCAGCAGAGCGTTCTGCCGCAGACTCCTATGCCGCCGAGCACGCGCGACTCGTCGCGAACGCCGATCTGACGCAGTTCAATACGAATGCGAAACTCGCCTACCAGATCCTTGACAAGCTCGCGGAAATCCACCCTGCCGTCAGCGGTGAAGAAGAACAACAGCTTGGGTTCATCGAGGATGTAATGCGCGGCCACCAGCTTCATGTCCAGACGCCGTGCCTGGATCCGCCGGCGGCACGAGTCAAACGCCTGCGCCTCGCGACGCAGATTCTCTCTGTAGCGCGACAGGTCGGTCTCGGTTGCGATGCGCTCCACCGTCTGAACATCTTTCCACGCTCCGGCGTTGGATTCCGACACCGGACCCAGCACGGTAGCCATGTCCTTGCCGTACTTGGTGGTGATCATCACCATGTCACCCTCGTACAGACTGAGACTATCGGGATTGGAGCACAGTTCGGTTTCGCTGCAGTGCAGCACCTTGGCCAGGAAGAGTCCTCCCTGAGGAATCTCCACCCTGGGCTCTCCGGCTGCTGAGTCAACCGCGGTATCTTGCTGATCGGACATATTTGCTCCCTTGCCTGTTCTCCGTATGTGCTCGTGCCGCGGCGCGTTTCAATGAAACAGGTCTACGAGAAGCCCCTGGATCTCCTCAACCCGACGCAGCATCTCCAGTTGTGACTGCTGCGTCTGCAACATCCCCGCCGCCAGCCGTTCCAGTTTCTGGTCTATAGTGCGAATCAAGGTGAAACGCTTGCGATTCAGAACATTGGTGCCGGAGACGTGCTGCTCGACGTCGGTAGCCCCCGCGGCTACGCTGTGCAGAAACCTGCGAACCGCCTCGCGGTACTTCTGCAACGCCGACCATGTCTGCTCTCTGGTCAGCCGATCACCAAGCTGATGAATATCGTCCAGCAGTTCCTGCGCCTCTTCCAGCGTAGTCACCGGTGCCGGCTCGGGCAACAGCGGCTGCGCCGGCTCCACCTTGCGCTCAAAGATAGTTGAAAAGCCGTTACCGACCGCGCTGCTGCGCTTGTCGCGTC
Source organism: Spirochaetaceae bacterium (assembly GCA_007693325.1). Classification (GTDB taxonomy): domain Bacteria; phylum Spirochaetota; class Spirochaetia; order DSM-27196; family PWMO01; genus PWMO01. Next base: position 12,632 of record REDW01000068.1, on the reverse strand, counting down.
CCTTGGAGGCACGTGATCCGGGGCGAAACTCCAGTCTTCCGTCGCTCTCTATCCGTGCCACTGCCGCCGCCTTCAGCCCCCAACTCAGGCCTGCGACGAAACGCCGAGGCGCAGCGAAGCGCTGGCAACCGAACTCGCCTGCTCGGGCCGGCTCTCCTGCAGCCAGAACGCACCGCGCTTACCGCGGCCCCGCGTAGTCTCCAGCTCATGCGTCGCGACCTCGCCCCTGACGGCAAACTCACCGTCCATCAGCACTCCCGGCTCGGCGATCAGACGTGGACAGTGGATGTTTCCCAACACCATGCCGGTTGCGAGCACGATGACTTTCTCGGTAGCGTAGACCGATCCGCGAATCACACCACCGATAACCACTGTAGCAGCCTCGATTGTACAGTCCGCGCGCCCGTTCTTGCCCACCAGAACCTTGCCGTCAGAGCGAATCGACCCGGTGAAATCACCGTCGATGCGCAGCAACCCGGCAAGTTCGAGATGGCCTCGGAAGTGCGTCCCTTCCCCGACAATCGAGTTGATGAACGCGTCATCCGTTGCGTATTGCATTGCGTACCTTCTTCTTCACCTGCTCGACAGTACACGCATCGGGGCGTGACTGATCTGCAGAAAAGCGGCCGGGTCCACTACGTCGGTCCCCAACCAGATCTGGAAGTCCAGGTACGGCTCGGTGGCGGTTCCGCTGCTTCCCAACGTTCCGATACGCTGCCCCTGAAATACCTCTTCTCCCTCCGAGACAGTGATGGTCTGCATATGAGAGTAGCGCGTGCGGAACCCGTACTTGTGTCTGATCCAGACGTAGAGTCCGTAACTCGGATCAAAACCCAACTCGGTGACCTTGCCGTTGGCACTGGCGACCACCGGCACCCCAACCGAATCGGTGATCTCAACACCCTTGCCGAGAAACCACTCATTGGTAATAGGGTGAATATTGGGCCCGAACGCACGGGTGATCCGGCCGCGACCGCCGGAGACCGGCCAGTAATTCGGCAGGTCGGCAAGTAGCGCTTTCTGGCTCTGGATCGATTCGCGTATGCGATCAAGCGGCTGCAGCGAGCTCTCCAGCATCGATGCGATACTCTGCAGCTCGCGAATCTCGGCCAGCTCGTCAGCAGCAACCTCCTGCAGATCGGACAACTCCGACAGATCTCCGGCGCCGATGCGCTGCTGTTCATCTTGCGGGCCGTTTGAGAGCTCCAGCCGCTGCAACGTTTCCTCGAGGGTGCGGTCAAAGACCTGCGCTACACGGATCACTTCCGATAGTTCTGTCAGCACCAGCTCGAGTTGCTCGTCGGTGTGCTGCAGATCGCGGCTACTGTCACCGGCCAGACGCGCGGCTCCAGTATAGACGGTGGAGTAATAGAAGAAGCCGAGTACTACAAGCAGAACAATTGCGACCACCGTAGCCAGCACAAACGCGTTCAACTGGAAGTTGACACCTTTGCGTTCGGAGTGAGGAATAAGCATTATTGTGAAACGCCGACGCGCGAGATCCCTGAACCTTCCCAGGAAACCTGCAACGCCGCGCCAGATCACTCGAAAAACGCTCGCCACTCGTGTCAGCAAACTCTAACCATCCTAATTGTGCGTGGAAGTAAATCGAGAGCGACACACCACTTCACATACACTCGAACACTACCACGCGCACATCTGTTTGTCAAACATTGACGGTCGGGCGCTAATGTGCTACGCTTCTTGCCAGTACACCAAACTCACGCGAAACTTCGCCACACGGAAGCATTGTATGAAATTGTTTGACTCGCACGCCCATATCGGGCTGATTAACGAAGACCCGATAGAGCAACTCATCATCGTTCAGGAAGCCAAGCAGGCCCACGTTGAGGGGATTCTCAGTATCTGCAATAACCTGCGTGACTTCTTCCAGATCCACGAAAACCTGCGTACCGCGAGTCACGTCTACCACGCTGTAGGGGTGTCGCCGTCAGAAGTGACCAACCCGGGTAAGGACTGGGAATCCCTGATTGAAGAAGGCACCGGACTCGAACGCGTGGTGGCGGTGGGTGAAATCGGCCTGGACTACTACCGCAAGTTCGGCAACAAGGATTCTCAGATCGAGTTGTTCATCCGGCAGCTGGAACTGGCGGATAAGCTCGACTTCCCGGTGGTGATTCACAACCGCGATGCCGGACGCGACGTCCTCGACATTCTCAAAGACCGCATACCGCCGCGCGGCGGCGTGCTGCACTGCTACTCGGAAGATTGGAGCTACGCCCAGGAGGCGCTTGAAATTGAGCTCTACATTTCGTTTGCCGGCAACGTCACGTACCGCAATGCGCGTAACCTCCACGATACTGCAAAGAACATGCCGCTCGACCGGATGCTGATTGAATCCGAGAGTCCCTTCATGGTTCCCTCGGCGTACCGCGGCAAGCGCAACCGTCCGTCCTATCTGCCGGAAACCGCCAGGTTCATAGCCGAACTGCGCGAGATTCCGCTTGAGGAGCTGACCGAGCAGATCTATCAGAACACCTGTCGACTGTTCAACATCGGCTGATCGATTGTGTTACAGAGCTGTCTATTGACCGCAGCGCACTAAGGTTGCTATACAGGGATGTGCAGCAAGAACTCGGTCACTTCTGTGGCATTGCGGGGATCTTCTCGCTCGATCCGATCAACGTCCCCGAGCAGCTCTTCTTCCCGCTCTTCTCGATCCAGCATCGTGGCCAGGAGAGCGCCGGAATCGCCTACCGCCGCGCCAACGAGACCGTAGTATACAAGGATCTCGGCATGGTATCGCAGGTGCTCGCGCGCTACCTGGACCGCGATATCAGCTCTCATCTGGGAATTGGCCATGTGCGCTACTCAACCCACGGCGGCAACAAGCTCGAGAACGCCCAACCGATTCACGTTCGCAGCAACAAGGGAGAAATCGCCCTGGCGCATAACGGCAATATTTCCAACAGCCGGGCGATTCAGAAGGAACTCTTCGACGACGGCTCCATTTTCCAGACCAGTTCCGATAGCGAACTCATCCTGCACCTGATTTCGCGCTCGCGTCGAGCTGATTTTCACGGTGCGCTGGTGGATACCCTGCAGCGCATCGAGGGGGCCTTCAGCCTGGTCCTGATGCACAACGATACGCTGATGGCGGTACGCGATCCTTCAGGGTTCCGCCCGCTGTTTATCGGTACCAAAGGCGGCTTGACCGTTGTTGCATCCGAGAGCTGTGCGCTCGATATCCTGCACATCTGCGACTATCGCGAGCTCAAGCCCGGCGAGCTCGTGCGCGTCGACAGCCGCGGCCGGCATCACGAGATGCTCTCTAAACAGCTGCCGACGCGCCAGTGCGTATTTGAACTGATCTATTTTGCACGGCCCGATTCGACGGTATTCGAAACCTCGGTCTACAGCAGTCGCAAGCGCATGGGCGCCGAGCTGGCACGCGCCGACGGTACCATCGGTGACGTGGTAATTCCGGTGCCGGACTCCGGCAACAGTGCGGCGCTCGGCTATGCCGAACAGGCCGGCATTCCCTTTGAGCTCGGACTGACCCGCAATCACTACGCCGGGCGTTCGTTCATTCTGCCGACAAAAGCCGCGCGCAAGCTGGCAGTGCGTATGAAACTGCACCCGATTCGCGACGTTATCAGCGGCAAGCGCGTTGTATTAGTGGACGATTCACTGGTACGCGGCACCACCGCCAAGATCCTGGTGGCGCTGATGAAGGAAGCCGGTGCGGCCGAGGTACACCTTCGGCTTTCATCACCGGAGATCCGCTGGCCGTGCTTCTTCGGCATCGATATTCCCACCCGCGAAGAGCTGATCTCCAACCACATGAACGCGGCTGAAATAGCGCGGGCGATTGGCGCCGATTCAGTGCGCTTTCTTTCAATCGAACAGCTGCAGCGTTGCCTCATTCAGCCGTCGGACTACTGCTTCTCCTGCTTCAGTGGCCGCTATCCGTTTGCGGTGCCGCTTGCCGACGCGCAACTTGAGATAACAGACGCGGTTTGCGCCACAACCCACACAGGGAATACCTCATGAAACCACGCACCTATCGTGATTCCGGTGTCGATATCGAACGCGGTGACCGCTTTGCACGCTTCATCGGCTCAATCGATTCCCCGGCTGTTGCAACAACGCTTGGCGGATTTGCCGGCGGCGTGGCGCTGGACGTGAGCGGCTACCAAGAACCAATCCTTCTGTCGACTACCGATGGAGTTGGAACCAAGCTGCTGCTGGCCGCTAACCTTGGCATCTGGGACAGCGTTGGCGTCGACCTGGTAGCGATGTGCGTCAACGACTTACTGGTGTGCGGCGCAGAACCGTTGCTGTTTCTCGACTACATCGCCTGCGGCGCAATCGATGAATCGATTCTGCACCCGCTGATGCAGGGTATCGTTCGCGGGTGCGAAATCGCCGGTTGCACCCTCGCCGGCGGCGAAACCGCCGAGATGCCCGATATGTACGGTCCGCGAGATGTTGACCTGGCCGGATTCGCCGCAGGTGTTGTGGAGCGAAGCCGCCAATTGCCGCAGCGTGACCGCATTCAGCGCGGTGACGTGATTCTCGGCGTTGCATCGTCGGGGCTGCACTCAAACGGTTTCAGCCTGGCGCGTAAGGTGCTGCCGCGCTCGCTCTGGAACGAAGCGCTGACGCCAACGCGCATCTACGCCCGCGAAATGCGGCTGCTGCGAACGCAGGACGCTGTGCTGGCTGCAGCACACATCACCGGGGGCGGGCTGGACACAAACATCGCGCGGATCATGCCCGATGGGACTGCTGTCTCACTCGACTGGGACTGGCCGTTGCCCGCGATCTTTGACAAGCTGGCTCAGCACGGGGCACTGCAGCCGGCAGAGATGCGTCGGGTGTTCAACATGGGTATCGGTCTGGCGTTGGTTGTCAGCGCCGATTCAGTGGAGCAGGTCTGTGCATTCGCCGCAGCACACGCCATTGGCCTGATGCGCATCGGTAGCGTGACCGATGGCTGATCTTGCAGTCTTTGCATCCGGCAGCGGCAGCAATTTTGAAGCCATCGCCGCGCATCTGTGCGGAACCGCTCACCGCGTTGCCTGTCTTGTATGCGATAAATCAAACGCCGCCGTCCTGCAGCGTTGCCGCCGTCTCGGCATAGCCTCCTTCGTGGTTTGCTACAGCGGTCGCGATAGAGTACAGGCAGAACAGGAGATTCTGTCGATTGTGCAGCAGCGCGGTGTTGAGCTGATAGCACTGGCCGGGTTCATGCGGCTCTTGAGTGCAGGTTTTATCGATTCGTTCGACGGGCCGATCCTGAACGTCCATCCGTCGCTTCTGCCCAGACACCCGGGTTGTGGCGCTATTGAAACCAGCTACCGTAGTGGTGATAATGAACTGGGAATTACGATTCACCACGTTGATAGCGGACTGGATACCGGTCCGGTGATCCTGCAGAAATCTTTTCGGCGCACGGGCGGGGAGTCACTGCAACAGATAGAGCAACGGATCCACGAGCTTGAACATCAATGGTTCCCAACCGTAATCCGTAGATTCCTCGATAACGTCGCGCAAGGCAACCACGATGGAGGCAGTCAGTGAGAGTTCTCGTACTGGGCAACGGCGCACGTGAACACGCCATCACCGCCCGTTTTGCACTGAGCCGGCGCATTTCCGGGCTGTTCGTTGCCCCGGGCAACGCCGGCACCGACGCGCTTGCCACCAACCTGACCGACCTTGATCACACCGATCCCCAGGCGGTGCTGCGTGCCTGCCGCGAGCAGGAAATCAACCTGGTGTTCATTGGATCGGAAGAACCACTGGCCGCCGGGGTTGCCGATCTACTGGCTGATCAGCGAATCGATTGCGTTGGCCCGCCCAGAAGGACCGCTCTGCTCGAATCGAGTAAGGCGTTCTCCAAGGAGTTCATGCAGCGCAATCAGATTCCAACCGCCGCGGGACAGACATTTACGCAAGTGGGGCCCTTCGAAGAGTATATCCGCAACCGAAAGCAGCGTGTGGTGCTCAAGAAGAGCGGACTTGCCGCCGGGAAAGGGGTCCTGGAGTCAGACGACACCGAAGAGCTGATAGCGTTTGGGCGCAACGTGCTGGCCGACGATTCGCTGGTGGTTGAACAGCACCTGGTCGGCTACGAGGTATCGGTGTTCGCGCTGACCGACGCTACCGACTACTGCCTGCTGCCCTCTTGCGCCGACTACAAGAAAGCGCACGACGGTAGCAAGGGGCCAAATACCGGAGGCATGGGTGCCGTCTGCCCGGTACCCTGGCTTGAGACCGAAGCGTGGCACCAAATCAAGAGCCGCATTGTCGAGCCGACCTTTGAAGCCCTGCACAAAGAGGCGCTCTCGTTTATCGGTGTACTCTACTTCGGCATCATGGTGACCGAGGACGGCCCGATGACGCTGGAGTTCAACCTGCGTTTTGGAGACCCCGAAGCTCAGGTGCTGCTGCCTCTGATCAAGTGTGATTTCGGCAGCCTGTCCGAAGCGATGGTGCGCGGCAAGCTGGCGGACTTCCCGATTGAGGTGTCCCAGAAAAGTGCGGTGGGAATCGTTATCGCTGCCGACGGCTATCCCGCCGAGTACAAGACGGGTATCCCTGTAGAAGGCCTGCCCGAAACCGACGCGATTCAACTATACCACACGGCCACCACCGAACGTGACGGCGTACTCTACACCGGTAGCGGACGCTGCTTCACTGTGGTAGGTATCGGACGCGAACACCTCGACGCCATGAATGCCGCATACGCCGCTGCTCCGCAGGTACGCTTTAACGGCGCGTGGTACCGCCACGACATCGGCGGCAAGATCTTCGGGCCCTGAGGCCGGTCCGGGCGCAGTATTTCAGCGAAAGCGACGTTGCTGCCGCGTGATCTCGTAGAGAAAGACCCCGGCGGAAACACTCACGTTCAGCGAGTCCACCGTACCGCCGGTGGGAATGCGCACCACCACATCACACTGCTCTCTGACCAGCCGACTTAGGCCGCTTCCTTCGCTGCCCAGCACCAGCGCTACTCTTCCGTCCAGACGTTCCGCGTCCACCGGATTTCCCTGCATGTCCGCCCCGTAGATCCAGAAGTCCGCGGACTTGAGCTGTTGCAGGGCCCGCGCCAGATTGGCGACATCGACCATCCGCACCGTTGCCGCCGCCCCGCAAGAGGTCCTCAACACCGCATCGCTCAGCCCCGCGCTGCGACGCTGCGGAAGCACCACAAAGTCAACGCCGAATTGATCAGCCGAGCGCAGGATCGCTCCAAGATTCTGCGGATCGGTGATGTGATCGAGAACCAGCACAAGAGCCTGCGGTGCGCCACGGTCGCAGAGCTCCCTCAGCGCATCTTCCAGACTCAGGCGAGAACCCGCGGCAGACACCGCGATCAGAACCGCCCCCCGGGCAGCCGCACCGCCGAGCTTCTCGATCCGTGCACGATCAACATGCTCGACCTGCACATGCGCCTGTTGCGCCTGCATTTCCAGCTGCTGCAGTCGCTTACCGTGGCCGTGCAGGTAGAGTGTTCCGGAAACCGCTTCTGACGCAAGAATAGCGCTTATGGCATGAAAGCCTACGTAACTCTGCTGCTTCATCACTCGACGAAACGCTTCACCAGGTCGATGTGTCCATCGTGGTTGGTATCGCGTTCATAGCGCACAATGTATACGCCGCCCTCGATATGGATCCATAGATCGATGCGGCCGTTGTGATTGGTGTCGATTTCCTCGCGTATCCTTGCGTCGCGACGATAGAAATAGAAGTTATCCATCGATCCGTCGTTGTTGAAATCGATGACTTCCATTTCTTTCTTGAGATCCTGATCGAGCTTCAGTGCGTAATCGGTCTTTCCGTCACCGCTGGTGTCTGCAATGATCCAGCCGTCGGCCTCGCGGTACATCGTCACGTCAAAGTGCTGTTCAGGGTGCAGCGGCCGTGCATGTTCCGCTTCGGAAGATGCCACCGGCGCGATAACCATCAGAGCAACAGACAAAAACCAGGCCAGATTCTTCTTCATTCGCGGCTCTCTTCGTCAATTCGTATGATCAGCCGATTGATCAGTGCTGCAAGATCCTGAAACTCGTCGTTGCTTCGCAGGCGCACGCGGATTCCATACTCACCGGCAAGCACGCGGTTTATCTCGCTGGAGATGCGATGTAATGGCCCCGAAATGCGCCTGGCGTACCACAGCGCGAGTGCCGACAAGACTGCCAGCAGCAGCAGATTGTTCAGCAGAATTGCCGGCAGAATGATCTCCCAGCGGCGCGCAGGCTGTTCAGCTTCAACCTCGTAGAACCGCTGCTCGATACGCCTCCCGTCTATTTCAACCTCACGCGTGCGGCCGTACTGCCGATAGACAACCAGATACTCGCGCGCCAGGTCCTGCCCGACGCTGAAAGCGATCCAGTAGTAGAGTACGGCAGCTGCCGAAAAGACCACCAGCGCCAGCAGAACCGCGGCCAGGAACCTGCCGATCATGCCGGAAAGAAACCGGCGGTCGCTGATTTTGCGGCGTCGTTTGCTTTTTGCGTATGCGCGAGGGGTCACGCTTGCATTATCGAGTCATTTGCCGTCCGGATTGAGAGCTTTTCGATCACTTTATGTCGGCGAGGTTAACCGGCTGAGGGCTGCCGTTCTCACCTTCAACCTGCGCCAGCTCGCGCAGCAGCGACTTGGCTTTGCCCGAAAGCTTGCTGGGGATGTTGACACGGATCTTGATGTACATGTCCCCACGGCGCGATGGATCCTGAAGGTATGGAACTCCTTCGTTCTTGAGCCTCAGCACACGATCGTTCTGGGTTCCCGGTGGAATCTTGACTTTGGCCCGTTTCTGATCGAGCGTCGGAACGCTTATCTCCGCTCCGAGCGCGGCCTGGGTAATGCTGATCGGGATGATACAGTAGATATCGTTGCCGTGGCGCTCGAAGTAATCGTGCGGTTGAACGCGTACCACCACGTAGAGATCGCCCGCAGGGCCACCAGCGGGCCCAACATCACCCTGACCGGCTATACTGATCCGCTTACCGTTATCAATACCGGCCGGAATTGTAACTTTGACCCTTTGCTGCTTCTCAATCACCCCACTTCCACGGCACTTGCGGCACGGGTTCTCGATGATCGACCCTTCACCGTTACAGGCAGGACAGGTCGAGGCGATCGAGAAGAAGCCCGAGCTGCGTCGAACCTGACCTGCACCGCCACAGCTGGTGCAGGTCTTGCGCCCACTGCCGGACTCACTGCCCACACCCTTACAATCTTCGCACGTGGCGTGTCTGCGATAACTGATCTCGGTCTTGGTTCCAAAGACCGCGTCGGCAAAGGATATTTCGAGATCATAGCGCAGATCGGCACCGCGATTCATGCCGCGACGCCCACGGCCGCGTCCGCCGCCACCGCGGCCGCCGAAGAAGGAATCGAACATACCCGAAAAGTCGCCGAAGATGTCCTCAAAATCGCGAAAGACGCTCGAGAAGTCCTGAAATCCGCCGGAGCTGCCGCCCATACCCTCTACGCCGGCAAACCCGAACTGGTCGTACGCCTGGCGCTTCTTGTCATCTGCAATCACTTCGTAGGCTTCGGTCGCCTCCTTGAAACGCTCCTCGGCCTCTCTATTCCCGGGATTGCGGTCAGGGTGGTTGGCCACCGCAACCTTGCGGTAGGCTTTCTTAATTTCGTCCTTGGATGCGCCCTTCTGAAGGCCGAGCACCTCGTAGTAGTCCCGTTTTGCCAACGCAGTTACCCTTCGGCGGAATTAGTCGGTCTTCTCTTCGTCGTCAACCACCTCGTAGTCAACATCTTCAACGTTCTCGCCGGACGCCTGCTGCGCGCCTGCACCCGTGTCATCGCCCTGATCACCGCCTTCACCACCCTGCTGCGGATTAGCGTGCTTGTAAACTTCTTCCGCCAGCTTGTAGGACGCCTGCTTCAGCGCTTCGCTCTTGGCCTTGATCTGCTCCAGATCGTCTGACTCCAGCGCCTTCTTGAGGTCCTCAATCGCGGAAGTGATCGTACTCTTGTCCGATTCCTGAAGCTTATCGCCGTAATCACTGAGCGATTTCTCTGTGGAATACACCAGCGAATCAGCTTCGTTACGCGCCTCGGCCATCTGTCGTATGCGCTTGTCTTCTTCAGCGTGTAGATCCGCCTCTTTGACCATTTTTTCGATTTCGGCTTCTGAGAGCCCGGATGAAGATTCAATGCGAATCTTCTGTTCCTTACCGGTACCCAGATCCTTGGCCGAGACGTGCACGATACCGTTGGCATCGATGTCAAACGAGACTTCGATTTGAGGAACACCGCGCGGTGCCGCCGGAATACCTACCAGGTCAAACCGGCCGAGGGTCCGATTCTGCGCCGCCATCTCGCGCTCGCCCTGTAGCACGTGAATCGACACCGCGGTTTGTCCGTCGGCGGCTGTCGAGAATATCTGGCTCTTACGCGTGGGGATAGTAGTGTTGCGCTCGATAAGCTTGGTGAAGACCCCGCCAAGCGTCTCGATACCGAGCGACAGCGGCGTTACGTCCAGCAGCAGGACATCCTTGACATCGCCGCCCAGAATGCCACCCTGGATTGCCGCTCCGATTGCAACCACCTCATCAGGATTGACGCCCTTGTGCGGATCCCGCTTGAACAGCTCCTTTACCAGTGCCTGTACCGCCGGCATGCGGGTCGATCCTCCAACCAGAATCACCTCGTCAATATCGCCTGCCGAAACTCCGGCGTCTTTGAGTGCGCTCTGACACGGCCCCTTGGTCTTCTCAACCAGGTCGGCCACCATCTGCTCGAACTTGGAGCGGCTGAGGGAGTACTGCAGATGCTTGGGTCCCGATGAGTCCGCCGTTATGAACGGCAAATTGATATCGGTAGTCTGGGTGCTGGAAAGCTCCTTCTTGGCTTTCTCGGCAGCCTCTTTCAACCGCTGCAGCGCCATCCGGTCTTTGGATAGGTCGATCCCGTAATCGTTCTTGAAGCTGGATACGAGCCAGTCGATAATCCGCTGATCGAAGTTATCGCCGCCGAGATGGGTGTCACCGTTGGTGGACTTCACTTCAAACACGCCGTCGCCTAACTCCAGAATTGATATGTCGAAGGTTCCGCCACCAAGGTCGTACACGGCGATGCGTTCTTCCTTCTTGTCCTTGCCGAAACCGTAAGACAAGGCCGCCGCGGTTGGCTCGTTAACAATGCGTTTTACTTCGAGTCCAGAGATGCGTCCGGCGTCTTTGGTTGCTTGACGTTGCGAGTCGTTGAAGTAGGCCGGAACAGTGATCACAGCCTCGGTCACTTTCTCACCAAGATAGTCCTCGGCGGTCTCTTTCATCTTCTGCAGGATAGCGGCCGAGATTTCGGGCGGAGAGTAGTGCTTATCAGCCACGTCAACACGAAGTCCTCCAGAGCCATCCTTGGAGATGTGATACGGAACCATTCCGATTTCTTCACTGACCTCTTCGTAGCGGCGCCCCATGAAGCGCTTTATCGAGAATACGGTGTGCTCGGGGTTGGTGACCATCTGGTTCTTAGCCGGCTGCCCCACCAATCGTTCACCCTTGCCGGTGTAGGCTACCATGGACGGTGTCGTCCGCTGTCCTTCAGCATTCTGGATGACTATCGGCTCGCCACCCTCCATAACAGCTACACACGAGTTTGTTGTTCCCAAGTCAATTCCAATGATGCGTCCCATAACGAAACTCCTCTTACGTCTCCCTGAACTCTGTAGTTAACATACGAACTATCACCCGACGCCGTCTACAATCCCTCTGCTACCTTCTTCGTAGCAATCTTCTTTCTGCAGCCCCGGACACCACTTCTGACTCATGAAGGGCGCGGTTCGCTGCAGATCTTACTTCGCAGCGGGCATCGATACTTTTACCTTGGCTGAACGCAGAACACGGTCATGCAGCAGATATCCTTTCTGGAAGTCTTCGAGCACAACCGGCTCGTTATGCCCGGATATCTCTTCGGTCATCAACGCCTCGTGTCGCTGCGGATCAAACGGCTCACCGGAGGAATCAAAGCGCTTCAGCCCCCACTTGCGTTCCAACATACCCACCAGTTGCTTCTCTATCAATACAATTCCGTCGTGAAACGAATCGAAGTCCCGCGATTCCTCCGCCGACTGGATTGCGCGCTCAAAATCGTCGATGACGCTAACCATATCGAGCAGTAGTTGCTTGTTCGCGTACGCGATAGCTTCATCTTTTTCGCGAAGCATCCGCTTACGGAAATTCTCAAAGTCTGCCTGCTTGCGAAGATACTGGTCTTTCAGATCGCTCAGTTCCTGCTCGAGTTCGTCGATCCGTGCGTTCAACGCATCAACCTCGGAAGCCCCTTCCTGCGCGCTGACCCCGGCACTATCGCTGCCGGCATCACGCTCCTCAGCGTCTGCGGCCTCACCAGCGTTCCCGGCTTGATTCTCATAGGTCTCGTTGGATTGTGAGACTTCGTCGGCCCGGTCGGGCCGCGCGTCAGCTCGGTCATCGCCTTGCGGCGCTTCCGACTTCTTACGGTTGGACATATGCTCCCCTGTGGCTGATTCTTTGGACAAAATACTGATAAGCCTCATAAACGTCAACATTCATTAACTGCCACCAAGCTTGGTGATTGAAGCGTATAGTTGAAGCAACAGAGCGAATGAGTGTGTTTATGGGAGTATGAGACACACCATTCCCCCACACCCG
>REDW01000002.1 GCA_007693325.1 Spirochaetaceae bacterium | reverse complement strand
TTGCTGGCGCCGGCGGAGGGGCGGAGTACACCGGCTGGCGGGCAACTCGGCGGGCAACTCGGCGGGCTGGCGGCGCTGGCTGGCGTGAGTGTGGGTGGTGGCGGGTCCGCTGAGGCGATTGCGACGCTGCGGTCACGCGACTTCATCCGTGCGTTCATCGAAGAATTCGACTTAATGCCCGTTTTGTTCGCGGAGGCGTGGGATCCGGCAAGCGGAAACTGGTTGGACCCGGATCCGGGGAATTGGCCGGATATCCGCGATGGGGTGGGATATTTCCAAGGCACTGTGTTGGCCGTGTCGCAATCGCGCGATACGGGCTTGGTGACCGTTGCTGTAGAGTGGCCAGATCCGGAGGTGGCGGCGCAGTGGGCGATGGCTCTTATCACCCGTCTGAATCAGCGGCTTCGGGATCGTTCGCTGCAGGAGGCGGAAGGTAACGTGGCTTATCTGCAGTCGGAGCTGGGGCAGACCAGTGTGGTGACGCTGCAGCAGACCATCGGGAGGTTGCTGGAGTCCGAGCTGCAGAAGTTAATGCTCGCAAGGGGCAATGAAGAGTTTGCCTTTCGTGTTATTGATGCCGCTGATGTGCCAAAACGGCCTTCCCGTCCGAGGCGCTCGATGATCGCTGTGGTCGGTACCATGCTTGGTGGGATATTGGGTGTGCTGGCGGTCTTTTTGCGGCATGTGGTTCGCAAGAGGACATAAAAATCGTCTTCTCTTAAATGTGCTCGATTTCCTGCGATGTTATTGGCAGGCGTTGCATCTGGTACAGCTGCGTGAACCATACATAAGGAAGGAACGTGCCTTGAACATTTATCTGCGCCCGCAACTGTTTCATCAATCGTCTAAGGATATTTAGGAGCGCCCCTGATAAACGACGATCGCTGCCCGCCAGTATTATGCTCGAAAAACTTTCATAAGTTCCAAACTCTCCGGTGCGCAAGCGAGCGGTGCTGCTTTCTGTCATATTTCTCGTTATGGTGTTTCTGGATATTCCGGTTGAGGTGTGTATCTCGTCGAAAGCGGCGTCGGCTTTCTCGATGCTACCGAGAGCGCCAAAACCACCACGCGTCTGATCCGGTTATCGACAGCCCGACATCATGACTGGTCGATTGCCACACTTAATTAGTTGAAACTGCGTCTGAATGAATTGCGCCTGTTCATCAATTAAACCTAGGGTCAAATGACTATTTACCGTAAAACGCTCTCCCTGCTCACGCCCAAGGAAAAGCGGAGAGGTGCCTTGGTGATGGTCATGGTTATTGTCATGGCTGTTTTTGAGACTGCCGGCGTCGCCTCTGTGATACCGTTTCTCGCTGTGCTGGGCGATCCGGATATGGTGCACACCAACCCCGTCCTCGCCGCCGTATACGACACCTTCAGCTTTCAGTCGGTGGATGCCTTCCTGTTTGCGCTGGGCGCTGCTGCGTTCGGGCTCATCCTATTTTCTGCAATGTTCCGCATCTTCACCCACTACGCGATGAACCGCTTCATCGAGATGCGCCGACACAGCATCAGCAAGCGCCTGCTAGAGACCTATCTGCGTCAGCCCTACGAATTTTTTTTGGACCGTCATAGTAGTGACATGTCGAAGAGCATACTTTCGGAAGTGGACCAGTTGGTTTCCCAAGTGTTCCGCCCCGGATTGCAGATGGTGGCCTACAGCGTGGTGCTCCTGTCTATTGTCATGCTACTGCTGGTGGTGGACCCGCTGATTGCCCTTGGTGTGGCCGGCGTGGTTGGGGGCAGCTACGCCGCGATCTTCCTCGCCGTCCGCCCCGTACTCTCCCGCCTTGGTCTGGAGCGCCGCCGCGCCAACAAGGAACGCTTTGAGGCAGCCGGCGAAGCCTTGGGAGGTATCAAGGATATTAAGCTACTCGGCCGCGAGCTAGCCTATCTGCAGCGTTTCCACGGCCCTTCCGTGCGTCAGGCAAGCACCCAGGCTAGTAACCAGACCATCTCCCAAGTCCCGAAATTCCTGATTGAGGCCATCGGCTTTGGCGGTATCCTAGTTCTTGCTCTGGTGCTGATGGCCACCCAGGGCGGCGCCACCGGCGGAGGGTTGGGGCAGGTACTGCCGATGCTCGGCCTGTATGCCTTTGCCGGCTACCGTATGCTGCCCGCCGCCCAGCACATCTACGCCGGCATGGCCAAACTGCGCTTCGGCGCCGCGGCTGTGGATGGTGTGTGCGAAGATCTTCACCAGCGCGAACAACTTGCCGAGATCCACAAACGAGCGCCCCAGGCTTTGCGCCTGGAAAAACAGATCACGTTGGCACAGATTTCTTACACCTATCCAAATGCACAAAAGCCCGCGTTGGAAGAGATCCATATTACCGTGCCAGTTGGCAGCTCTCTGAGCATCATCGGGACCACCGGCTCAGGGAAGACCACATTGGTCGACTTACTGCTGGGACTACTGCGTCCATCCGAAGGCGCCATCATCGTCGACGGAAATGCGGTGACGAGCGCCAATCTTCGCGCCTGGCAGCAAACTCTCGGATACGTTCCTCAGGAGATTTTTCTGACCGATACGACTGTTGCGGAAAACATAGCCCTCGGGTTACCCCGCGGAAAAATCGACAGGCAACAAGTCGAGCGATGCGCTCGAATGGCGCAGGCGCATAACTTCATAACTAGCCAGCTGCCCCAAGGTTATGACACTTTGGTAGGCGAGCGCGGCGTTCGTCTATCCGGAGGTCAACGCCAGCGTATAGGCATCGCTCGCGCGTTGTATCACATGCCCGATGTGCTCGTATTCGATGAAGCTACCAGTGCGCTTGATACAATCACAGAAAAGGCAGTCATGGAGGCCATTGAGTCGCTATCCTCCC
>REDW01000003.1 GCA_007693325.1 Spirochaetaceae bacterium | reverse complement strand
ATTCAACATATTTTGCGACGTAGTTCTGGTTACCCCGAACGACATACCATGCCGTATTGTCTTCATTCCACTCGTCTGCGTCGATATCAACAGCGGCGAGGGTATGGGGAAGGAAGGCCTCGTCAAGTTCGACACTTGGCTCACCCTGTGCATTTGTACGCGCAGTGGCAATGCCGACGTATCCACCGTGAATGTAGATATACGCCTCAGCTGTCTGATTGGGGGCAAACTCGGGACCGGTTGCTTCCGGTGCCCCATTACCACAACCGGCCAGGACGAGGACAATTGCTATTGCAGTCGTCGCAATCAAAGATGCCTTTCTCATTTTGAGCACTCCTTATCTGGTGTGAAGTTCACGTATGTGTGACTGTTTGTGTTATATTATCGATCACGTGAGTGCGAGTCAAGAGATGCTGCAGGGCCGGCGCTGAACCCGCTATACTCTGTATCGAGGGAGTGAGGTGTGCAGCGAACGATTCTGGTAGTCGACGATGAGCCAAAGATTGTCCGTCTGGTTCGGACCTATCTGGAGCGCGCGGGATTCCGCGTGCTCTGCGCTGCTGACGGAACAGCTGCGCTGGAGCGCTTCTATGAGACACAGCCCGATCTGGTGGTGCTGGACTTGATGATTCCAGCGACCGACGGACTGGATGTTGCGCGCAGAATCCGCAAGACCTCGCAGACACCGATCATCATGCTGACCGCGCGCGGCGAAGAATCCGACCGGCTGGTGGGGCTGGAGCTTGGTGCCGATGACTACGTTGCCAAGCCGTTCAGCCCCAGAGAACTGGTAGCCCGCGTGCGCGCAGTGCTGCGCCGTGCACCGAACGGGGGTGCAGAGCAGTTGCTCGAGCAATCGCACGGGAGCGTGCTCGGGCGAGACATCATTGTCAACGGCGCACTGGTGGTTGACACCATCAAGCGCCAGGTAACCTGCAACAACCGGACGGTACCACTGACCAGCTACCAGTTCAATCTGCTGCAGCAGCTGGTGCGCCAACCCGGGCGCGTGTTCAGCCGCACGCAGCTGGTCGAGGCGCTTCAGACAGAGACCTACGAGGGCTACGAAAGAACGGTGGACGCGCACATGAAGAACATTCGCAGAGCCCTGGCGGACGACGCGCGCCATCCTCGATTTATCGAGACTGTTCGCGGAGTCGGCTACCGGTTTCTGGAACAGGAGTGAGCCGGTGTTCATACGTCTGTCAACAAAGCTGACCGCTCTGCTGGTAGCGATAATCGTGATCGGATCAGCGTCAACGCTGATCGCCATCAGCCACATCTCTCGACGTCAGTTCTTCTCCTATGTGCAGCAGAGCGACCGGCAGCGGGCGCAGGAGCTGGCGCAACTGCTGGCCGAAGTGTACCAGGATCAGGGTAGCTTCAGCGGTGTTGAGCAGTTGTTGCGGCTGCAAAGGCCCGGTGAGCGGCGCGTGCCGGGTATGACGCGGATGCATCAACAGATGCACGGGCCGGCCGGCCGTATGATGATGCGGGCCGCCGGGCCCGAGCGGCTTCTGCTGCTGGATCGTAACCGCAGGGTGGTGGCAGCTACTATAGATTGGGCACAGCAGAGTTTCGAGGTGCAACGGGCAGAGCAGTACGGAGTGGCGGTCAGCGCCGCGGGCGAGACGGTTGGCTGGCTGCTGGTTGGATCGATGATCGACGGATCATTCAATCCGGCACAGGAGCAGTTTCTGCGCTCGCTACGCTTTGCGGTGATTCTCTCGGCGCTGCTGGTGGCTCTGTTGGCGTTTGTGCTGGGCGCGTTTTTCTTGAGTAACGTGACACGCCCGTTGCGCGCACTGTCAACAGCCGCGCGCAGTATTGCATCCGGCAACCTTGCGGTGGGTATCCCGACAGCCGGTAACGACGAGATCGGTACGCTGGCCGAATCGTTTGGCACTATGCGCGCAGCACTTGATCAGTCACGCCGTCAGCGCGAGTTGTTGTTTCGCAATATTGCTCACGAGTTGCGCACCCCGCTGTCGCTGCTGCGCGGTGAGGTTGAGGCAATGATCGACGGGCTGTATCCGGTGAACGCCTTGAGTCTGCGCTCACTGCAGCAGGAGATCGCGGTGCTCGACCGGCTGGTCTCGGATATTCGCTCGATAACAACGATGCAGAGCGCCGACTTCAGCCTGGAATACTGGCCGGTAGACGTTGCAGCCGTACTTGCCCGATTAAAGGCTGCGTTTGCCAGGGAGGCGTCCGAGCAGGGTATCGAGATCGAGGTACGCTGTGACAACGAACTCCCCATGATTTCGGCTGACCCCGGACGGCTGACACAGGTGCTGGCTAACCTCATAGCCAACGCTCTGCACCACTCGCACAGCGCCAACCGCATTGTGCTGGCTGCACAGCTGCAGGGCGACGGCAGCGCCTGGCTGGAAATCTCGGTGCGTGATAACGGCCGCGGTGTCCCCGAGGCGCAGCTGGAGCATATCTTTGACCGGCTCTACCGGGTGGACGATGCGCGTTCCCGCTCCAGCGGTGGAAGCGGCCTGGGGCTGGCGATAGCGCGCCAGATAGTTGAAGCGCACGGTGGCAGCATTTGGGCCGCAGCGGTTGCCGGCGGCGGTCTCCAGGTAAGCGCGCGTCTGCCGTGTGCCCGACAGCTCGAAGTGCGTGAATAGCGAGCAGCGGCGCGGATTTTAGTCGAAAACCGCCAAATCTCGTCCTTTGGCGTTAAAAAAACGTCCTTTCGCGACAGCGGCATCGTTTGACAGAGGGTACAATGCAGTTTAGCCGTTAGACCCCGGAGGTGAGAGTATGCGGTGCCGCACTGTTCTTATCGCGACGGTTTTTCTGGTATCGTCTGTCTTTACCCCGGCTTCCCCC
>REDW01000129.1 GCA_007693325.1 Spirochaetaceae bacterium | reverse complement strand
GCAGTTTCCAGACCTGGCTCTACCCGCAGTCGGGCAGGCTGCTGGTCGAGGCGGTCAAGGGCTCCGCCGCCTGAGGCAACGTAGCCGGAAGCCTCTCCTTCTGCGGCATGTTCGGTGCGCTCAGCCCTGCACCGAGATATCGACGCTGGGCCGAAGCTCGGCGAGTACACCGACCGGTCCGTGCACCGGGTGCTGCTTGAACGCATCTATCAGCGAGCGGTCACCGCTGTTGCTGTCCAGAATCGGAAAGCCAACCTGGTAGAGATGGTAGTCAAACCGCGGCGCCCACTTGCGCGAACCCAGCCGCGCCGTGATTGAACAGTTGTCCACCATGTACGCCACCCCCTTGTAATGCATGTAGGGGTTGAGCGAATCTACTGCTTCGATTACCGACTCATTGACGATTTCCGAATAGACGTGGCCGTTCTGCAGCAGCACGTCGATCTGGGCCATCATGGTGGCAACGTAGACGCCGGCGGTAGTAGGGTTCAGCGGAATCCTGGCTTCCTCGCGTGCGGCGCGCACCTTTTCGCCGGTCTTCCACATCGGGGTGTTGTCGATGGTGCCCATCGGGTAGTCTTTCATGCGCTCACCGGCCAGCACAACCGAGCGGATCTCATTGCCCGAGCTGACCTCCTGATAACACTCGACCAGGATCTCCCTGGCTGCCGGATAGGCGGCGCAGTAGGCGGCTTCAAACAGTTCTTTGTCCTTTTCGGTAAGTTCCTGGTAGACCGCCAGGATTCCGTTGTGCGAGATGGTCCTTGAGACCGGTCCGGTGATGCATTCAACGGTCTCGGCAAACGCACGCTCGGCGTCCATGCCCTGTTCGCGGTAACGCAGATAGAGTCGTTCAACTACACCGTGCACCGCGCCCAGCAGGATGCCGCGTTCACCAAAAATGTCCGAACGGTACTCCATCTCGAGGCTGGTCATAAACGAAAACGGGGCTCCCAGCGCTACAGACCAGCCGATGGCGTAGTCGGTTGCCTTACCGTCTATATCCTGCTCAACGGCAAAGCTGGTATTGATGCCCGCGCCGTTGGTCTCGCGGCCCTGCTCGTAGAGGCGGCGAACCGACGGCCCCATCCCCTTGGGGCAGACGCCGATAACGTTGATGTTCTCCGGAAAGCTGTGGCCGCGAGTGCGCATATAACCGAGCAGAAACCCGTGCGAGAGCCCCAGGGTGGCACCGGGCTTGAGTTCGGCAAATATGTCGCGATAGAGCTCGGCCTGCGCGGCATCCGAAATCAGCAGGATGACCAGGTCTGACTCGCGCACAACCTTCATCATCTCGTCGAGCGTTCCGGATGCCTGGTTGAAGCCGGCCGCTTCGGCCTTCTGCCAGGAGCTGCTGCCCTGACGCAGTCCGATCACAACCTTGATCTTGCTGCCCTCGAGCGAGTCGCGCAGGTTCTGCGCTTGTGCCGGACCCTGTGATCCCCATCCGATCACGCCGATCTGCTTGATGCCGTCAAAGGCCTGCGGCAAGAGCGGAAACAGGTCACGGCCGCCACGCACGATATACTCTTCGGTGTTGGCGAGGGTGATCTTTTCTTTCTTGAAAACGTTGGTGGCAAAATCAAACTTCATATCTTCCTCCGGACTGTTGGACAGTGGTGTTCACATCATACTACGTACCCAGTATTGCGTGAAGTGATTTATTCGGCATATAATGATGCGCTCTATGCAACACGAGGATCTCGAGTACTTTATCGATCTCTACCAGACGCTCAACTTCGGACGCTCGAGCACGCGCTGCAATATTTCGGCGTCGGCGCTGAGTCGCCGCATCAAGCGGCTGGAGCAGGAGGTTGGCACCGAGCTCTATCAGCGCGACAACCGCCGCGTGATCCCGACCGTCGCGGGGCGCGAGTTCGAGCGCTACGCGCGCGAGACTCTGGCGCGTTGGGCGGAGGTACGTGAGCGCGTCACCGACAGCGCGGCACGCATCGATGGAGAGATCCGCATCTACGCTTCGGTGACGGCGTGTTACAGTATCCTGCCGCGGATTCTCGGCCGCTTTCGCGAGCACTACCCCGAGGTTCATATCCACCTCAAGACCGGTGACGCTGCGCTGGCGCTGCAAACTGTGCGCGACGAAGCCGTTGATCTGGCGGTTGCCGCGCTGCCGCAGCGCAGTCCTTCCGGCCTTCTGACCCAGGTGCTCACCGTAACGCCGCTGGTGTGCATTGGCCCTGCTATGCGCTGCGCGGTGCGGGATCTTCTGCAGCAACGCCCGATCCCGTGGCAGCAGGTGCCGGTAATTCTATCCGAGCAGGGACTATCGCGCCGGCGGGTGGACGCCTGGTACCGCGAGCACGGCATCGAGGCTCCGGTCTACGCACAGGTTGCCGGAAACGAGGCAATCATCGCCATGGTGAGCCTGGGCTGTGGAGCCGGCGTGGTGCCACAACTGGTAGTGGACAAGAGTCCGCTGCGTCACGACCTGCAGATCATCGGCGAAGGGCCGCAACTGGAACCGTACCATGTAGGAGTTGCCGTCAGCCGCAGGCGTCTCAAGAACCGTTCGGTTGCGGCTTTCTGGGAAACCTCCCGTGCGTCCTACTCAGGCCAGCCAGATTGAAAGCGCTACAACAAGTGCCGCCCCGCACAGCAGCAGCAGCGCCAGGTGCAGGTCGCCGCGGCCGGGCCGGAATAGCGGCGGGGTTGCTGTTTCGCTGAAACCGCGTACGGTCATGGCGTCCGCGGTATGGGCAATTCGCCGCGGCACATCGTCGAGGGCCGCACGAGCCACTACTGTCAGCGTCAGCCGCGGATTGCGCCGCGGCTGAGCGCCGCGAACCTGGCACGCCTCGCGTACTCGCAGCATAGTTCGCGCAAACAGCGGATAGCTGGAGAGCGCCACCGCCACCGCCAACGGCAGCTGCCAGCGCAGCCGCGGCGGCAGCGGCGTGCAGGCCCACGTCAGCGTGTCCAGAACGCGATCACGGCTGGTGGTGGCAATGAACAGGTTCCCGAGTGCCGCAACGGTCAGCAAGCGCAGAGCGAACCCGGCACCGCGCAGCAGGCCGTCGGGCGAGAAGCTGAGCGTTCCGGCGGCGGCAGAGAGCGAGTGCGACAGCGTAATGAACAGCGCCATCAGCCACAGGAACCGTAGCCGTACCAGGCTTTGCAGCAGCGCGAACCCGGCGTAGCGCATGGCTGCGGCCAGCATGGTCACGCTCAGGACAAGCCCGGCTGTACCGCCGGCCACCGCGGTCAGGCTCAGCAGCATCAGCGCGGCCAGCTTGAGACGCGGATCACGGCCGTGCAGGGGAGTCAGCGGCAGATGATAACTGAATGGCGTCAGTCGAGCCATGTCATCGTTCCAATTAAACCCGCCGGTCGGCGTAACCCGTACTGTGGCAGTCTGCCGGCCACCTCCTCTGGAAGCCCTTCCGCTACCACGCTACCGCGGGCCAGAACCAGCAGGCGGTCGGCGTGCGCCAGCACTTTGTCCAGCTCGTGGGTGATGACCATCACGCCACGGCCCTGGCGGCGCAGCTGCAGTACGGCCTGCAGTACTTCACGCACCCCGCGCGGGTCCAGGCTGCTGAACGGCTCGTCCAGAATGACGTAACGTGCACCGCTGATGACAACCCCGGCCACCGCCAGTCGGCGCAGCTCGCCGCCGGAGAGCGTCTGCGGATCGGCGTCGGCGTGCGGCCGCAGATCGAACTGTTCCAGAGCGTCCTGTACGCGGTTCTCGATTTCGGCGTCCGGCATGCCGTACTGCCGTGGTCCGAACGCCAGGTCCTCGCGTACGGACTGCCCGATAATCTGGTGTTCGGCATCCTGGAAAACGTAGCCGATCTGCGAGTGAATGCCGCCGCGGATTGATCGGATGTCTGTCCCGTCGAGCAGTACCCTGCCGGATGACGGACGCTGCAGACCACACAGATGACGGGCCAACAGACTCTTGCCGGCACCGTTCTCTCCGGTCAGCACCAGCAGTTCATTGAAGGCAAAAACGGCGCTGAGACGGTCGAGGCCGAGGGTTCGGTCAGCAAACCGGTGCGTCAGCGCCTGTGCCTCAATCATTGGCGTGGTTCTCCGTCGGGGGCTCAATCGCGCGCCGCAGGCGGTCAGCCAGGACGGCGGTAACCACCACCTTGATCAGGTCTCCGGGCACAAAGGGCAGCAGCCCGGCGGTCAGAGCGGCCGGCACGCTCATGCCGGTAATCAGCTGCAGTAGCGGCACGCCAATTGCATAGATAATGATTGAGCCCACGATTGCCGCCAGCGCATCAAAGCGGCGTCGGATTGGCGGCACCCGGCCCCGGCCGCAGGCGGCAATAGCGCCGGCTGCTGCTGCTGCCGGCAGGTAACCCAGCAGGTAGCCGGCAGTCGGGCGCAGAAAATGCGCTGGTCCGCCCTGACCACCGGCAAAGACCGGCAGTCCAACCGCTCCCATGCCGAGGAAGAGCAGAACGGTCAGTGTGCCGCGCCGCGGACCGAGAACCACGGCTGCCAGGAGCACAAAGAGACTCTGCAGTGCAAGCGGAACCGGGCTGAACGGCAGCGGGACCACTACGTAGGATCCGGCAATGATCAGTGCGGCAAAAACACCAATTGCGATTGTGGCGCGGATATCGGGGCGCGTCGTTACCGGCGCTCTGAGGTCTGTCTGCATCGGCGCTCTCCTTGTGGCAGGTCAAGACTACCCAATCAGCGCCACCGGTGCAACAGCGGGTGACGCGCAGCGCGAATGGTGCTACATTAGCGTGATACGCATGAAATCCGTAATTTGCAGCATCCTGCTGTTCCTGGCGCTGAGCAGTGGCTCTGTTTCAGCTGAATCAGATCTTCCGCGCATCAAACCGTGGGCCAGACAGTACGCCGCGGCCCGGGCTCCTGAGGTGATGGCGCGTGCCGCGCTGCTGCTGGATGCCGAGACCGGTGCGGTACTGTTTGAGAAAGGCGCCGATATCGTCATCCCACCGGCGAGTCTTAGCAAGGTTGTGGCGATGCACGTTGTCTTTGCGATGGCTGAACGCGGTGAAGTCGATCTCGATGAACCGGTGACTGTTGCACCGGAGAGCTGGGCGGTCAATATGCCGCCGGGGTCTTCGCTGATGTTTCTGGGCCCGCAGCAGGAGGTCACTCTGCGCCAATTGCTGCTGGGGCTCGCTGTGCCGTCGGGTAACGACGCCGCTGTGGCGGTGGCACAGCACACCGCGGGGTCGGTTGAGGCATTTGCTGAGCTGATGACGCGCGAGGCGCGCGCGTTGGGGCTGCCGACACTGGAATTTCAGGAGCCATCGGGATTGAGTTCCGACAACCGGGTTACTGCGCGCGAGTTTGCGCAGTTTTTGCGCTACTACGTGCAGTTGTGGCCGCACGCTACCCGTGACTACCATTCACAGGAGCGCTTTACCTGGCCGCCGAATGCGGCTCAGCCGATCACACAGTACAATCGCAACTCGATGCTGCAGAGCTATCCTGGAGTTGACGGGGTCAAGACCGGTTTTATCCGTCAGTCTCGCTACAATCTGGCGCTAAGCGCACAGCGCGACGGACGCCGTCTGATAGCGGTGCTTCTGGGCGTGCCTGGCGAGAATCACATCGAGGGTGAGCGCAACCGCGCCCGTGACGCCACGCTGCTTCTGGACTACGGATTCGAGCATTTTCACAACGTTGAGCTGCAACTGCCGCTGCCTGAGGCGGTGCGCGTCTGGAACGGTACCCGGCGCACGGTTGAGCTGTCGTTCAACTCGACGCAGCCCGCGCCGCGGCTTGTGACTGTGGCACAGCGCGACAGAGACCGGCTCGAGGGCGAGCTTGTGCAGCAGCACGAGGTGGAGGCCCCGGTAGCGTTGGGGCAGAATCTGGGCCTGATCCGCATCAGCGCCGCCGAAAACGAGCTGCTGGAGATACCGCTAGGGGCAACCGAGGAGGTTCCGCGGGGCAATTTCCTGCGCGTAATCTGGGATTCTGTGGTGCGATTTATCCTGCAACTGCTGGTCAGCCTACGCCGGTAAGCGCCTTGATGTACTGTAGCCGCTCAAACGTCTCGGGTTCTTTCTGCGCCACCTGTGCCAAATGGCCGCGAAAATTTGCTATAGAAGCAAAGCCGTTTGTTTCCATCCAGCTGTCGAGCTCGTCACGGACTTCGCCGAGCCGCTCGAGGCCGTTGCAGTACAGCGTAGAACATAGTTGGACCGTCTGCGCACCGGCCAGCAGCAGCTTCACCGCTTCTTTGCCGCTGTGAACCCCGGTAGAGCCGGATAGTTGACAGTCGAGCACGGTGCTGAGCACGGAGATCCAGCGTAGCGGCTGGTAGATCTCATTGGGGGTGCTGAACTGGTAACCCGGCGTAGGGGTCAGCTTGTCTATGTCGACGTCGAGCTGGTAGAAGCGGTTGAACAGTACCAGCGCGGCGGCGCCGGCCCGCGTCAGCGCGCGCGCCAGCGCCGGCAGCGAGGTGGCGTAGGGACCAATTTTGACGGCAATCGGTATCTCGATTCGCTTACTGACGCCTTCGACAATTTGCACATAGCGCTTCTCGATTTCGTCGCACGACTGCTCGGGACTACGCGGCATGATAGCGATATTGAGTTCAAGCGCGTCAGCTCCAGCCTTCTCCAGCTGCCGCGCCCAGTCCACCCACCATTCGGATGAGACGCAGTTGACGCTGGCGATGATCGGCACCTGATTCTCGCGTTTGGCCGTCTGGATCAGCTTCAGATACGCACTCGGCCCGAGATGCTTTCCCATCTGCTGGATATACTCCGACGCTTCAGGGTGTGATGAGAGGTCTGAGTGCTCCTGCTGTGAACTCACATCGAGGTCGATCTGCTCTTCAAAAAGCGATTTCACCACCACCGCACCAGCGCCGGCTTCGACACATTGTCTGATGCCTTTGGCCGTCCCGGTCAGTCCGCAACTGGAAACAATTATCGGGTTGGGCAACGTCAAACCGATATACGTGGTGCCGAGATCAGCCATCAGACTTTCCTTTTATTGCGATTGAGGAATACAACTAATTACTCTATAGTATAGCTGGAGAATAATATTTCAGCAAGCTGTGAGGGATGAGATATGCAAGCCGTGTGGGACATCGTAGTAGTGGGGGCCGGCAGCGCGGGAATCGCAGCAGTTGAGGGTGCGCACCGGCAGAGTCCTGCAGCGCAGATCCTTCTGCTGGATGAAGATCCCCACGCTCCGTACAAGAGAACGCAGCTGTCCAAGCATATTGCATCCGGTTTCGATACCAGCCAGTTCAAACTGCGCGAAGAACAGTGGTTTCGCGACAATAATGTCTCGCTGCGTGCCGGCGAAGCGGTGGTTGGAATCAAGCCGCAGCAACGAGAGGTGCGGCTTGCCACCGGGGAAACGCTGCAATACCACGCGCTGGTGCTGGCCTGTGGAGCCGCTCCGATGTACCCCAGGATCGTTCGCGCGCACCAGGAAGACTCATTCTTCGTTCTGCGCACTATGCACGACGCACAGCGGTTGATAAAGGGACTGAAAACGGTGCGTAGCGTGCTGATCGACGGCATGGGCGTGCTGGCGCTTGAGATCGCCAATCAGGTAGTAGCGATGAAGAAGACGCCTACGCTGGTGGGTGCCACAGCTCAACTGATGCCGCGCCAGCTCAACACTCGAGCGGCCGAGATCATGGAAGATGTATTGGTACGCAAGAAGGTCAAGCTGCTGTTTCAGGACGAGATTCTCTCGTTTGAGCCCAATCGCAAAGGTGGACTCGAGGTATCGATGGTCAAGAGTTCGGGAGTCTACGATGCGGTTATTGTTTGCATTGGTGTGCAGCCGCGCAGCGAGCTCGCCGAGTCGGCTGGCTTGCGTGTTGAGCGAGGGGTTGTTGTTGACGACTATCTGCAGACATCTGCACCATCGGTCTTTGCTGCCGGTGACGTGGCTGAGCACCCCGACGGCAGCATCAGTTATCTATGGCGAGCGGCCGAACATCAGGGCGAAACAGCCGGTATGAACGCCGCTGGAGCGCACCAGAAGTACGACCGCCGGCCGTTCCGTCTCAAGACCAGCGTCTTCGATACCTATGTGTTCTCGATGAATATGCCGGGAGATCCGCATAACTACCGCATAGAGGAGATTGAAGCCGATGCGGCCTACCAGTGTTTCTACTTCGCCGACGACGGTCTGGCAGGCCTTGTTGTGCTGAATGATGAGCCGCGTAGCGCACTCTATTCCCAGGCCGTCGTTGAGCGCTGGAGTCTCGAGCGGGTAGCCGATGAGCTCATGCTATGAGCCTTTTTGTTGATTTATGCGCACAGCTTTAGTATCTTCCTGTTACTAAGCAAGAACATAGGAGGATCAAATGGCGTTTACAACACCTGAGTTGCCGTATGCATACAATGCATTGGAACCGTACATCGATGAACAGACAATGCGAATCCACCACGACAAGCACCACGTGGCGTATACAACCAAACTCAATGCCGCCGTTGAGGGCAGCGAGTATGAATCGCGCGAAGCGGAGAAGTTGGTTGCCGAGTGGCAGAAGCTGCCGCAGAACATTCAGGGTGCCGTGCGTAATCACGGCGGCGGGCACGTCAATCATGCGCTTTTCTGGCAGATACTGAAGAAGAACGAGGGTGGCAAACCGTCGGGACCGCTGGCAGCCGGCATTGACAAAGCGTTTGGGAGCTTTGATGAGTTCAAGAAGCAGTTCAGCGCTGCAGCAGCCGGGCGTTTCGGCAGCGGTTGGGCGTGGCTGGTTGTGAACTCGGACGGCGAGCTGGAGATCACCTCGACCCCGAACCAGGACAATCCGATTTCCGAAGGCAAGACTCCAATTCTGGGTCTCGATGTGTGGGAGCACGCCTACTACCTGAAGTACCAGAACAAGCGACCCGACTATATCGAAGCGTTCTTCAATGTGATCAACTGGGACAAGGTTGCCGAACTGTACGCTAACGCCACACAGGCGTAGTGAGTGCAGCAGCAGTCACTGGATTGATTGTCTCACAAGTCCGCCGCAGCGCCCCGGGTGTTGCGGCGTTTTGTTTCTCCAGCACTTCTCGGAAGCGTCAAGCGTTGTCTAAGTGCGCCATATCAGGGTAGATTGAGCGTGGGAGTGAAGATGAGTACGATACAGTCAAGCGTCGCGGTCGGGGCGCAGAGCTCTGCTCTCGATGTACGCAAGATACGTGAAGATTTCCCGATTCTAAAACGGACTATGAACGGCAAGCCCTTTGTCTACCTGGACAACGGTGCTACCTCGCTTAAGCCGCAGGCCGTGATTGATGCCGAAATTGGCTACTACACCGAACTGGGCGCCAATATTCACCGCGGTGTCTACGAGTTCAGTGAAAAGGCGTCAGCGCTCTACGACCAGGCACGCAGCAAAGTTGCCGGGTTCATCGGTGCGCGTGATGCTCGTCAGGTAGTTTTCACCAAGAGTGCTACAGAATCGGTCAATCTGATCGTCTACGGCTGGGCGCTGAAGAATATCAAGCCGGGTGACGAGATCTGTGTCAGCGAGATCGAGCACCACGCCAATTTTGTGCCGTGGCAGATGCTGGCAGAGCGCTGCGGCGCCACGTTGCGCTTCATCCCGCTGCTGCCGGCCGAAGGGACTCTGGACCTCAGTCAGCTGGACCAGCTGATCAATGAGCGTACCCGCGTGGTAGCGGTTACTGCAATGTCCAATGTTACCGGCTACATGCCGCCGCTTGAGCTGATACTTAGACGCGCGCGAGCCGTTGGCGCGATAACTGTTGTAGACGGCGCTCAGTGGGTGTCTCACACCGCGGTTGACGTGGAATCGCTTGATACGGACTTTCTGGTCTTTTCCGCACACAAGATGTGCGGGCCCACCGGGGTGGGGGTGCTCTACGGCCGTGAACAGCTGCTGGAGGAGATGGATCCGTTTCTGTTTGGCGGTGATATGGTGCAGCGAGTGCGCAAGGAGAAGACGGTTTTCAAACAGATTCCAGACAAATTTGAAGCCGGTACCCCCAATATTGCCGGCGTGATCGGTTTCGGCAGCGCTATAGACTACCTGCTCGGTGTCGGCATGGAGGCTATCCACGCTCACGAGCAGCAGTTACTGGCCTACGCCATGCAACAGGTATCGAACGTTGATACCATTACTACCTACGGTCCGTCCGACCTGCTGTCACGCGGCGGCATTCTTTCCTTCAACGTTGGCGACGCACATCCACACGACACCGGAACAATTCTCGATGAAGACGGCATCGCAGTGCGTACCGGTCTGCACTGCGCGCACCCGTTCATGCACGCGCTGGGAATTCCCGGCACAACGCGAGCGTCGTTCTACCTCTACAATGACAAGCAAGACGTTGACCGGCTGATAGCGTCGGTGCGCCGCGTAGCGGAGATTTTTGCGTGAGCCTGGAAGAAGACATCTACAAAGAGATCATCCTTGATAACTATCGCTCCAGGAAGAACCGCATGCGCCTCGAAGACGCAGACCTGCACTCCGAGGGTGCTAATCCATCCTGTGGTGACGATGTAGAGCTTTTCATCAAGCTCAGCGGTGACACCATTGAGGCGGTTAGCTACGAGGGCATCGGCTGCTCTATCTGTTGTGCATCAGCCAACCTGCTGTGTGAATCACTGCGCGGACGCAGCCTTGCGGAGGCGCAGCAGATAATTCTGCAGTACCGCGATATGCTGCTTGAAGACGGTGAGCCGGAATTTGCCGAGGAGATTTCGGACCTCGAGGCGATGCAGGGCGTCAAGAACTACCCTGTGCGGATTAAGTGCGCGCTGCTGGCGTGGAATACCGTGCGTGATATGCTGCAGAACTCTGCCGGCGGCGGCCAGGGCGGCTGAGCGCCGCATAACGCTATGGGCTCGCTGCCCGCTTGACGGCGCTGCAGGCTGCCCGTATAACTACACCCGTGGATAAGCAGCGCCTGCTCACGCTCAGCGATGACCTCACGCGTATCGTCTCAGCCTCGCCAGACACCCGCCGGCGTTTCACGCACGTTCACTTCATTATCAACGTGGTAGCCGGTGGCGTGGCCAGAGCACGGCGTTTCCTCGGCAGTTGTGCACTGGTTCAGCGCCGGGCACAGGAGCTGCGGCCCGGCGGTGGCGAGATCACGCGTTCGGTCCACCTCACCGAGCGCCCCGGACACGCGCTGCAGATTGCGGCACGCATTCTGGACAGCCCTGACTGCGAGGGGCATCTGATTGTCAGTGTAGGGGGCGACGGAACGCACCGCGAGGTGTTTTCAGCGGTTGCCGAACGGCTCGGTGACAGCTTTGGCCCGGACGTTACCAGGGTCTGCATGTTCCGTATGCCGATGGGTACCGGCAACGACGGCGCCGACGCGCCCGACGTGGAAAGCGCGTGCCGTACTCTGCAACAGGGTGTTCCCAATCAACGCGCCGGTCTGGTTCGCGTGACACCGGCCGGTATGAAACCCATGTACGCGTTCAACGTTACCTCAATCGGGATCGACGCCTACGTTACCGACACCTCCAACCGGCTCAAGGCGTTCTTTCCGGGTGACATGTACAAGCTTATTGCAGACGTTGCCACACTCTTCTATGAGCCGATATACGGGGTTGGCGAGGTTGGCCTGGCGCTGACCGATGACCAGGGCCGGCAGAGCCAGGAGCGCGACCGCTTCATACTGGTTGCTATCGGACCGACCGGCAATCGGGTATACGGCAACGGCAAGCGCATTCTGCCGACCGATGCCAATCTGTGTGCCATACCTACGGTCGGCGTGATCAAAAAAATCGCCATGAAAAAGCATCTCTACGTCGGCACCCACGTGGGACTGCCCGGAACGCTCTCGGCGCGTGTCAAACGAGTCGTGGTCGACTACGCGCGGCGCGTACCGTTACAGCTCGACGGGGAGGGTATCTGGCTCGAGCCGCAGAACTTCCCGCTGACCTTCGAGCGCGTAGACTCGGCGATCAACGTGCTGAGTGCCGAACCGCTCGGCTGATGAGCAAACGGAGACCAGCGAGCTAGCCGAAGTTGTAGAAACAGTGCTGGCGCGCGAAGCTCATTCCGGCTTGCTCCGCGCGTTGCTGATGGTTCTTCCAGTTATCGGGGTAGTGCATCAGGATGATCTTGTTGCGGGTTGATTGCGGCAGGGTCAACAGGTCATCCAGCGGTGCGTGGATCCCGCCACGAAAGAACTGCACATCGTGAAAGATAGTTTCGATGTCGTATAGCTCCTGAAAGATGTGCAGCAGATGCGGGTCAAACTGGGTGTCGCCGGTGAACAGGACGCGCTGGTTGATGATCACGCCGACGCTGTAGAAGCTATCGCGCCAGTCAAGCGCGTGCTCGGGCAGGTGTCGCGTGCGGAACAACAACAGTTCAATTGTGCCAAAGCGCACCAGAGCGGCGTTGCGGGGCAGCCCGCGAATTCGTTTGGGGCGCTTGACCTGCCAGAAATCCTCAAAGCTCAGGCCGTCCCGGGTCTCGTTCATCTCGGCTCCGCCACGCAGCGAACGGCCCCACAACAGCCGCTGATATTCAGCTGTGATGGCAACGGTCGGCTTGCCAGGCCCACCGCCGTAACGGTTCATCAGCATCACCTCTTCCAGCCCGCCGATATGGTCGGCGTGCGAATGCGTGATGAGCCAGTTGCGTATGTCTATAACCCGCAAACCGAGTTGATCGAACGCCTGCGGAGTGCGCGTGCCGCAGTCTATCATGACGTGGTCGTTGCCTTGAATGATCAGCAGGTTATTCTGATAGTTTGACCGTGCAAACGCGCTACCGCAGCCTACGAAGAACAGACTGAGCTCGCCCTGGTTACGCAGCGCGAGGGGCCTGGTCCATTTGATCCGCTGCTTCATTTTTCTGCTCACAATGCCGTCCGCTGCCTACTCTATCTCAAAGCGGTACAAAAATCCGCGTGTTGACCGCAATCGAGCAGCACGCTACCATCAGCGTCAGGGACAGACACGCAGCAATGGCAAAACCGCGCAGACCGCGTAAGCGGCAGACCTACCGGCAGCAGCCGGTCATCGATATCGAATATACCGGACACGGAGTCATCAAGCCCGAGGGTAAGACGGTATTTGTTGAAGATGCGCTACCTGGAGAAGTTGTCGACGTGCTTGTGACCCGCTCAAAGCGCAGCCACGCTTTCGGCATTGTGGAGCACTATCACCAGCGTTCGCCGCAGCGCGTGGAGCCGTTCTGCTCGCATTTTGGACTCTGCGGCGGCTGCCGCTGGCAGTATCTGCGCTACGCGCAGCAGCTTGAGTACAAGCAGTACTTTGTGCAGAGCATAATGCAGCGCATCGCTAAGCTGGAAGAGCTGGAGTTCCAGCCGATTCTGGGGTGTGACAGCGAGCGCTACTACCGCAACAAGCTGGACTATTCCTTTACGGACTCGCGCTGGCTCAGCAGCGATGAGATCGAACGCGGCGGCGAGAACCTGGAGCGTCGCGGCGTTGGCTTTCACGTGCGCGGACGGTTTGACCGCATACTTGATATCGAGACCTGCTACCTGCAGCCCGAGCCGTCCAACCAGATCCGCCGCGCGGTGCGCGATTTCAGCATCGCCGCCGGGTACAGTTTCTACAACCCGCACAGCCACAGCGGCTGGCTGCGGTCACTGGTGATCCGCACCAACGCGGACGCTGAGGCGATGGTAACGGTGGTTTTCGGCAGCGATCAGGGAGCCGACGAACGTCAGCGGCTGTTCGATATGATCGCAGAGCAGTTTCCCCGGGTTGTGTCAATCAATTACATCATCAATACCACGCTCAACGATTCGCTGCTTGCACACGAGGTGCATCACGCCCGCGGTGCCGAGTTCCTCGTCGAGCGCTGCGGTGATTTACAGCTGCGCATACACCCTCGTTCGTTCTACCAGACAAACGGCCGACAGGCCGAGGCGCTGTACGCGCTTGTGGCCGAGTGGGCCGCGCTGAGCGGCAGCGAGACCGTCTGGGATCTTTACTGCGGGATCGGCAGTATAGCGCTTTACCTGGCGCGTTCGGCCGGATGGGTCTGGGGCGTAGAGAGCGTGGACGAGGCAATCGACAATGCAATCGAGAACGCACGGCTCAACGGTATCGATAACGTATTGTTCTCAAGCGCCGATGTCCGCGACGCGCTGGCTGCACCCGCGCCGGCTGCGCTGCCGGGCGCAAGCCTGGTTCC
>REDW01000067.1 GCA_007693325.1 Spirochaetaceae bacterium | reverse complement strand
GGGAACGCAGGTAACACTGCGTTTCCCGCGGCGCGATGGTTGAACAATGAATGCGGTGTTGCTCGGCATAAACGGGCGCTTCAGTCACACCAACCTCGCGCTGCGCTACCTGCGCAACGAGATCCGCGCGGCCGGGCACACGGCGCAGATCGTGGAGTTTGACATCACGACGCGGCGGCAGGATGTGCTGGAGCGACTGGCGCTGGCACAGCCGCAGGTGCTGCTGCTGTCGGTCTACGTCTGGAACGCGCTGCTGATACGGCTGCTGCTGCCAGATATCCGTGCGCTGCTTCCCGCTTGCCGCCTGATCCTCGGTGGTCCGGAGGTCTCGTATAGCGCTGCCGCGTGGATTGAGGCCCATCCCGAGATCGATGTGATCGTTACCGGACACGCTGAACAGGCGCTGCGGCATTTGGCCGCGAGCGGCTTCGAATGCGAAAAGCGTGTTGTCTCGGTTCCCAACCGCAGTTTTGCAGCGATTCCATTCCCCTACCTCGAAGAGGACTTCGCCGGGCTTTCACACCGTTACGTCTACTACGAGTCCAGCCGCGGCTGCCCGTGCAGCTGCTCGTACTGCGTATCCGGCCGTGACGATCAGGCCGCCGATTTCCGCAGCGTGCAGATGACCTGCGATGAACTGCAGCGAATCATGTCTCAGGAGCATCGCTGGCCGGCGCCGCCGATTGTCAAGCTGGTTGACCGAACGTTCAACGCGCGTCCTACGCGCGCACGGGCAATCTGGCGCTATCTGATCGGCGCTGAGACCAACGCCACCTTTCACTTTGAGGTACATCCGGCGTTTCTGTCCGATGAGGACCTGGAGCTGCTGGCCGGAGCTCCACCCGGACGGTTTCAGTTTGAGATCGGCGTGCAGTCGGTTCACCGCGCTACGCTGCGGTCCGTCGGTCGGGCACAGAACTGGCAGCGGGTTCGTCCGCGGGTGCAGCGGCTGATCGAGGCTGGAACGGTGGCGGTGCATCTCGATCTGATTGCAGGGCTGCCGCGGGAGGATATTGCTCAGCTGGCGCGGTCGATCGACGACATAATGGCGCTCAAACCGACGCGCTTTGACCTCGGCTTTCTGAAGAGCCTGCCCGGTACCGCGATCCGCGCCCAGTCAGAAGCCAACGGCCAGCTTGCCATGCGCGATCCGCCCTATCAGGTGCTGCAGAACCGCTGGCTGACGCTGTCTGATTTTTCGCGCCTGCGCAGAATCGGGGAACTGATCGATGCGCTGTGGAACTCGTGCCGGCTCGAGGCTGCTGTCGATGCGTTGGCGCTGCAGCACGGCGGCTACTATGGCGCCTTCGATATGCTGCAACGACGCGCCGGCGAAATCGGCTACAATCTGGCTACCCGGCAAGCGCACAAGGTTGCGGCGTTTCTGGACGCATCGCGTTGACTGCGCTACGTTTGGCGCATGATCGAACGCGTCCACACGATCCACTACCCCGAAGGCGACACGCGCGATGTAACGCGGCCGCTGCGCCATGGAGTGCTGGTAGATATCAACGGATCCGAGCTGGCTCTGCCGCTGCCAACCGCCAGAATGATCGCCTACCGCGTCTGGAAGATATCCAGCGAGCAGACACGCAACCAGGAGATCAGCCACTACTGGCTCGAGCAGGTCTACCCCGCCGAGCTGCAGCACTACGCCGCCGAGTGATCCCGGCGGCGTCAGCACGGCCGCGTTACAGCGCCGGCAGCCCCGACAGCGCCATCGCGATCTCTTCTTCGGGGTAATGATAGGCAATCAGTTTATCGGCGTGGTAATCCATGTAAGCCTGCAGGTCAAAGTGGCCGTGACCGCAGAGATTGAACAGGATCGACTTACTGCTGCCCTCTTCTTTGCAGCGCAACGCTTCGCGGATGGCGCCGGCCACCGCGTGATTGGCCTCCGGGGCCGGCAGGATACCTTCAGAGCGCGCAAATTGCACACCGGCGGCGAAGGTTTCCGTCTGGTCGACCGAGGTGGCCTCGATCAATTTCTGATCGAGCAGATGGCTCACCAGTGGCGCCATGCCGTGGTAGCGCAGGCCACCGGCGTGGAAACCGGGCGGAATGAAGGTGCTGCCGAGTGTGTGCATCTTGACCAGCGGGGTCAGATGGGCGGTATCGCCAAAATCGTAGGCAAATCTGCCCTTGGTCAGGCTGGGACATGCTGAAGGCTCTATTGCAACAACGCGGATATCCTTTTCACCGCGCAGCTTCTTGCCGATAAACGGAAACGCAATTCCGGCGAAGTTTGAACCGCCGCCGGTACAGCCCACCAGAATGTCCGGATAGTCGCCGGCCATTTCCATCTGTTCGAGAGACTCGAGCCCTATCACCGTCTGGTGCAGCAGCACGTGGTTCAACACGCTTCCCAGAGCGTACTTGGTACCCGGATGTGTGACCGCGGCCTCCACCGCCTCCGAGATGGCGATCCCGAGCGAGCCGGTAGAGTCGGGGTGTTCGGCCAGGATGGCGCGTCCGGCAGCGGTTTCCTGACTGGGGCTGGGGGTTACCGTTGCGCCGTAGTTCTCGATCAGGCCGCGCCGGTAGGGCTTCTGATCGTAACTGACGCGTACCATGAAAACTTTGCACTGCATGCCGAAAAACGCGCACGCCATCGCCAGCGCGCTGCCCCACTGACCGGCTCCGGTCTCGGTGGAAAGCTGCGTTACGCCCTCCTGCTTGTTGTAATACGCTTGCGCCACCGCGGTATTGGGCTTGTGGCTGCCAACCGGGCTGACGCCCTCGTACTTGTAGTAGATGCGCGCGGGAGTATCGAGTACTTTTTCCAGTCGGCGCGCACGGTACATTGGCGTAGGGCGCCACTGGCGCAGAATATCGCGTACTTCTTCGGGAATCTCGATCTGTTGCTCGGTGCTGACTTCCTGCATAATCAGTGCCATTGGAAACAGCGGGGCAAGATCGTCCGGGCCTACCGGCTGGTGCGTAGCAGGGTGCAGCAC
>REDW01000004.1 GCA_007693325.1 Spirochaetaceae bacterium | reverse complement strand
TCCAGGTATAGATCGACGGCTTCCTTGATGTTTTCAACTGCATCCTCGTAGCTTTGACCTTGCGAATAGCAACCAGGAAGTTCCGGCGAATACGCAAAGTAGCCGGCGTCATCCTGTTCGATTACGATACTGACTCTGTAGTTCATCATACGCTCCTGAGCGGTTGACTTGTTCCTCTGAGGCGGGCTTGCGCGGGGTCAGCGCGATGCTTGGGCTATCCGTCATTGCCCGCGCCTGGCCTGGCGCAAATTCCGGCTCGCACCACCGCCGTACTCTGCCTTTGTGTTAGCGGGCGGCGCGGAAACCCCGCAGCTTCCGCCGCGCTGACCGGGCGAGCGGCAGTGAGCCCGAAGGTCAGCGCGATGCCGCGGAAGCGAGGAGTTGCAGCAGAGCACGCGACCCCGGGCCGCAAGCCCGGGGGAACACCTGAAAAGCGCGCCGCATCCAGCCGCGCGGGTACTCCACCGCGCGGATCAGTTCGCGCTCTGCATCGCTGATGCCGAACGTGCGATCAAGCAGTCGGATCAGAACATCGTGCTTGTCCTGCAGCTGCGGGGTCAGCGGCTCGCGCGCGCTCTGTGGTGTGCTGAACGCGTGGCGAAACAGGCGGTCCGATACCGGTAGCTCCATGCGGTTGCCTCCCTGCAGAGAGACAACGGCGGGAAATGCCTGCTGATTCAAATTGGGATGCAGCTGCGAGCGCGGATGTGTATGGTCTCGTCACAGTTGGCGAACGAGCTGGTCTTTGTCGATGTTCAGAATGCCGATCTTTATCGGCTCGTGATCGGGCACCGTTATCGAGTGGTCATGGGCCTGCGAATGAAGTCGCAGGTGACTTCCGCGTTGCCTGACCACAACGTAGCCATACTGCTGCAGCAGAGCGGTGAGCTGCCTGGCACCGCAATCTCTCGGGAGTCTGGGCATCTAGGCATAGGTGAGAATCTCGTCTTGCACTCGGTGCAGACGGATGATTCGCGGGATGTCGGCTTCGTCGTCGTAATGGCACCGAAGCGCTGCGATAACGGCCTTCTTGAGCTCGGGCATGGACTCTGCCTCCGTGAAGATGCTCTCTCCGAGGGCGCGAGCCGTAAGCCCTCCTTCCGGATCGTCTTCGACGACGAAAATGATCTCTTCTGATCTGCCCATGCTCACACTATATGCCTATTCGCACCCGATTTCTACTGCGGAAATTGCAGGTTCGTACACCCTGCCCGCAAAGGACCAAGCACGGCGTCCTTACTCTCGGCAAACAATGTCTCATCCAGCGCCGCATCCAGCCGCGCGGATATTCCTATGTCCGCGAAGATTGCTCCGACTGCCGCGGATAATCGCTGTCCAGATGGCGCGCCACCATCCGCCCGGCAACCTGCCCCGGAGCAGCGTCCTCGGCGGCCGAGACCTCGCCCAGGCGGCGGCGCGTGCGGCTACCGCAGCGCGCGCTCCAGCGGATTCCAGCTGAGCTGGAAGGCGTGGATAAACAAACCGGCAACTATCAGGAGAAGCGCAGCTTGCGCTACCGGAACCGGAAGCGGGATGGAGTGCGGTGTTGTTGCGGACAAAATCCTGTCTCCGGTTACCAGCAGAATTGCCGCGGACGGACAGATGAGGCGCCGCCGGATCTCATCCCTGCGGTCCGTAGTGCTGCACTGCGTAAACCTTTGTCACGGCGTCAGCCCGCGGAAACCGTCTACGCCACCAGGTAGCGAGTCAGCTTACCGGCGCCAAGCGCCACCGAGTGCTGCTGCTTCAGTTTCAACAACATTTTCGGCACCAGTTGGTTCTTTGGTCGATTATTGGTCTTGACGGTGTCGCCGGTAGTTCCTACGTGTTTCGTTGTTCCAGCCACGTGCGTAGTGATTGACTCGTTTCACCTGAGGGTCTGCCCAGAATGAGAGCCTCGACGGAGACGTCTTCATCAAGGTCGGGCCAGTGAATACCTTCTCCATTGCCGATGAAACGCCAGTGTTGGCGTTCTTGCCGGCTCGCGTAGAGAAGCCTCGGATACCACTCCAAGGGAACACTGACACTGCGACCGTCGAGCAGGTCAACCATCAATGTGTCATCGGTGATTTCGATTCCTGTCGCGTTTGGTATTGCAACATTATTCGGCGAAAAACTCATACCACATTCTCTCTATTTCGCTCTTGTGTTATCTCACGATCGCTTCGATACTCCGCAACTCGGTTCGCGAAAAGCCGGAACTCCGTGCCAATACCACCGGATCAAGCCAAAACTTGGTGACATTCCGGTCCCGCTCGACGTGAACGCGAACCGGTTCCATTCCATCCGACGCGTAGAAGAACAATCGGTAAGGACCATCATAACATACTGTGGGCATCAGCGATTCTCATCTCAGGCATGATTGTTTCACTCATTGTATCATGTCGCGAGCGTTCGTGCTGATCAGCCGTGTGATGGACACGTGAAAGCCCAGGTTGATTACCAGCTCGATGAGGTGCCCCTCTCCACGGGCGTTGATGCAGGTGCGGTATTACCCCGAGCCCCAACCGGACGAATATCGGACGCAGACAGCGTTTCGACAATCCAAACGATTCGGATTCCGAGGACAGCTCCGCAGTGCTGATCCGGCGGCGCGTGCGGCTACCGCAGCGCCGGGAATGCTGGATTGCATGGGGCTATCTGTCATGCTATC
Organism: Spirochaetaceae bacterium; assembly: GCA_007693325.1. Lineage (GTDB taxonomy): Bacteria > Spirochaetota > Spirochaetia > DSM-27196 > PWMO01 > PWMO01. The sequence continues at coordinate 315 of REDW01000004.1, read as the reverse complement.
CGTCTTTGCTCACGCCTGGCCTGGCGATCAAGCCGCAGCGCGCGCTCCAGCGGATTCCAGCTGAGCTGGAAGGCGTGGATAAACAAACCGGCAACTATCAGGAGAAGCGCAGCTTGCGCTACCGGAACCGGAAGCGGGATGGAGTGCGGTGTTGTTGCGGACAAAATCCTGTCTCCGGTTACCAGCAGAATTGCCGCGGACGGACAGATGAGGCGCCGCGCTGACCGGGCGAGCGGCAGTGAGCCCGTAAGGCAGCGCGAAGCCGCGCAAGCGAGGAGTTGCAGCTCAGGATAGCCTGCGCAACACCGCGGCCTT
>REDW01000093.1 GCA_007693325.1 Spirochaetaceae bacterium | reverse complement strand
CGGCAGTCAGAACAGCCAGCCTGCGTCTTCTACCGTGAAAGCTTCGTTCACGCAATGGGTACCCACGGCCCTTACCGCCGCAGGTACCTTGTAACACAACTCACGGCGATACAACACGGGACAGCGACTCCCGGTTGTAGCCCGATAGGAACGGGTGAGCCGACGTCAGCCGACCGCCGTGCATCGCGGCGAGGAACTCTTCACCGAACTGCGAGACCTTCGATTCGCCAACGCCCTGAATCGCAAGAAGATCCTTCAGCGAACGGGGCGCCCCTCTGACCATCGCGGCGAGGTGATCGTTCGTAAACACGGCATACACCGGAACCCCCTGCCGTTCTGCAACCGTCTTGCGCAGCCCACGCAGTTTGTCAAACATCACACACTCGTCAACGCTGAGTACCTCCCGCCAGTCGGTCTTCGCCGAATAGCTTGCGCCGCCCTTCTGCTCCTGTCCGTACTCCACCAGGAACAGCCATCCGGTGCCGCGCTCCCCGTCGATCATTTTCTTCTCGACGTTGATGATGCGGTGACCGCGCAGAAACCTGTTCAGCTCGTCGGAGACCGACGCCTCGCTGAAAGGACTCAGGAAAAACGTCTGGAACTGCGAGAACAGCGCCACGGCATCTCCTTCTCACGATCGATCGCCGCTCGGCGCGGGTGAGCCGACCTCGGGAGGCCGGCTTGACGCCCGGCCGCCTTCCGCCGCCCCACCCGGCCTCGCTCAGTCTGAGGCAGAACTCAGCGGGAGACGACCCGGAACCCGTAGTAGCGGTAGTGCGGGAAGTAGCCGAACCGGTAGGCAACGGCGCAGCCGGAGGCGAAGCTGCCCCAGCTGCCGCCCCGGACTACCCGGTACGTGCCCGAGGGCGGGCCGGTCGGGTCCGTCAGCGAGTAGGACGGATAGTCCGCCTTCCAATCCCACGTCCAGTCCCACACATTCCCGCTCATGTCGTAGAGCCCAAGCTCGTTCGGGAGCTTGCTGCCTACCGGCCGGGTCGTGCGAGGTTCTTCATTGGTGTCACCAGGACCGGAGTTTCCGCGGTAAACCGCGTAGTCGCCGAGACTGTTTGTTCCGTCATACCCGGCAAACGGTTTGAGATACCCCGTCCGGTTGATCCCCGCTTGCATCGCATCGGGCTCCATGTCGGCACCCATCGCAGCCCACATCCACTCAGCCTCCGTGGGCAGCCGGTAGCCGTCGGCATCCATGTCCATGGTCGCCTCGTTCCAGGTAGCGGTCGACGTGGTTGGGATGTCGTCATACTCCAGAGCACCCCAATCGGTGATCCCGGTCACGCCATACACCAGCTGCTTGCCCTCGGCCAGGCTCAGCTTGTTGCAGAACGCTATGGCGTCGTACCAGTTGACCCACTGTACCGGGTCGTCGGTGCCGGTTGATCTCGTTGTGTCACTGGGATCGCCCATGATGTCCAGGAACTGCGCCTGGGTGATGTGATGGACACTCATGTAGAACTGGCTTACCGTGGTTATGTTCTCAGGACCGTCGTCCCGCTGGTATGAGCCGCCAGGAACGTACCGGAGCGTACCAATGTGAGGAGACTCCAGATCCTGCGGCACCGCCGTTTGGAGCACTGCCTTAAGCGTGGTGCCCATACCGGGCATGGTGAACGAGAAGTCCGGTACATCGCTGACCTGTTCGCCGTCCTCATCGACCCACTTCACAAACACGTATCCGTCGTACGCAGTGGCCGTCAGCTCAATCTCCTGCCCAAAGGTGTAGGATCCCGCGCCGCTTACTTCGCCACCATCCGACGGTTCGACGAGCAGCGTGAGCTCGTAGAGGATCGGCTCGAAGTTGGCCGTCAGCGTGTGATCCCGCGGTGGCATCGTGTACGACTGAACTGCGTCTGTTCCGAGCACCTCATCGCCCTCAGTCCAGTTCACGAACTGCCAGTGGTCTGCCGGGGTTGCCTCAATGGTCACATCGGCACCAGCCGGATACCTCCCCTGCCCCGCAACAGCCCCCTTACCTTCGGGGAACACGTCAAGGTCAAGCATGAACGTCAAGCTGTACGTGAAGTAGGTTGCCCAGTTGCCCCGTTCGGAGAAACGGGTACCAGCCGCCCAGGCGGTCTCCGTCACCTCTCCATCAGAGAGTTTCGCATGCGCGGCGATGATCAAGTCTTCTTGCACATCAAGATCGCCGAGCGCGATCGTATACTCGTACGGAGGCTCGCAGTCGTGGTCGGTCTTGAAGTCGAACAACCCCGGTGCAGGAGTCTTCCACCGTCCGACGAGCGCAAAGTCATCGAGCGTGTTGGCAACGTGCACGTGTGTCTCAACGATGCACCACTGTTCACTCGGGAGGAACTCCACGTACAGGTTCTCCGAGTCGTTGGTTACGTTGAGAGTGCCTGCGACCTTGTCCTTAGCGGTGAGAAGTTCGATCTCCACCGGGTCGTCAGACAATGGAGCCACGTCGCCGCTGTCAGTCACTGCAGCTGTAGCGTGCCGATCACTCGCCCCCGAGCCTCCGCTAAGCGGGTTCGAGCATCCTGCCACCGCCAGCAGTGCTACAAGTATCACTGCCGCTACCCCGTACAACAGTTTTGTCTTCATCGTTTCTCTCCTGGAAACCGTGTTCATGCGGTCACCGGACCGCTCCTGTATGCAACTCGAAGAGCCGAGGAAGCATCAACTCTGCATTCGGCTCTCAGAGCAGAAACGCTGTGGTTGAGAATGGGCTGCTGCAGCGACATAGGCACCCTCCAGCCGATGCGGTGAGTGGTCAGCAGAGGCGATCTGAAGCAGGAACGGGCAGTGAAGCACAATCACCGGATGCGTACGGGATAATCCCACAGCCAGAGTACAGTATAGGCGGTGATGGACTGCCGCGCTTGCTCGAAAGGACGTATTTTTTGCTCCAGAGGAAGTATTATTCGGTTTCTCGTCGACACAAGTCCGGAGACAGCGCTGCTGTTCTTGCCGGCAAGCACCTGCTATCAGCTCAGCAGTGAGTTGCCTGCGCGGCGTCGACCGATTAATGAAGAGTTGGGATTAACTCCCAGCGCGTACCAGGCGGTTCAGTTCCGCTGTGAACGTCACGGTCGACGTAGAACCACGTGATCGCAGTGCCGCCCGAACCGGCCCGAATCACCTCGCGCGCCGGTCGTCTGAGCAGGACTTGACTCTGTAGTGTGAATGTGCGAATATGTGAATATGCGCGCAACCATCGATCTTCCCGACACATTATTCCGGAGAGCCAAGGCGGTATCGTCTCTGCAGGGAACTACACTCAAGGAGTTCATCACCCGCGCGGTCGAGCACGAGTTGGCCGGAAGCGCCGTAAGGATCGAGTCCCGACGGGTTGAATTTCCTCTGGTTCATTCAAAGCGACCTGGGTCGGTTCGCGTGACCCCGGACCGGATCGCGGCGCTGCTCGAGCATGAAGACTTCGATGTTTCTTCCTGACGTCAACGTCCTTCTGGCGCTCGCGTTCGACGCTCACCAGCATCACCCGCTCGCCGTTCGATGGCTGAACTCCGTTGGTGACCGCGAGGCGAGCGTGTGCCGTGTGGTGCAGTCCGGATTCCTCCGGCTTGCCTCGAATCCGGCGCTTTTCGGCGACGAGGCGCTCACACTGAGCGAGGCGTGGGTGTGCTACGACCGCCTGATTGAGGACACCCGTTTTGAGTTCAGCCTCGAGCCGTTGGGACTCGAGCACTTCTGGCGGCGACTGACCCTCGGAAGCACCTACTCACCGAAGGTCTGGACCGATCGCTATCTCGCTGCGTTCGCAATCGCGGGCGAGCGTCGAGTCGTCACTTTTGACGGCGGGTTCGTGTCGGTTCCGGAATTGGAAGCGGTCGTACTCGGCGCGTGACCGCCGTGATCAGACGCTGATGCGGTCCGGGATCTCTGCCACGGGTGCAAACCACTGCTCAGCCAGAAATCCATCGTTGGTGATCTGACTGAGATTGCGCCGCAGGTATTTGCCCTGCGCCGACACGGCCACGCTGCCGTCGGGCAGATAGAGCTCGCCGCTTCCCTCAAAGAAGCGGCCCTTTTCCTGGCTAACCCGGCCCACGGCTTTCAACTCCACTCCCAGCGGTACCACCTTGCGATAGCGCACGTTCAGGTCGACAGTGACTCCGAAGCTATTCTCATCTCCATGCGGCATGATCGCCCGTCCGATAACCTCGTCGAGCAGGGCGGCCGAGATGCCGCCGTGGACCATCCCCGGATAGCTCTGATGCTCGGGGCGTGGCGTGAAGACGGCAACCACCTCCCTCTCTTCGGTTTCGTGGAATCGGGTCTTGAGCCCGAAGCGGTTGTCAATGCCGCACACCATGCAGTGTCTGGAAATGTTCTGTCCCTTGCGGATGCGGTAGTTCATGGCAATCCCCTACCCTGTAAGGATGGTTATCGTTGCTTGCCCACCGGCGCTGCGTAGACGGCAAACTCGTCATAGCCATCCACTCCAATCAGGGCGTCAAGTCTTTGCTGGTCATACGCACCAACGGCGCACGTACCGCAGCCCACGTCTTCACACGCAAGGTAGAGATGAGCGCATACATGGCCGGCGTCCAGCAGTATGAGACGCAGACTCTCCCACGAATACGACCACTCGCAGCGGTACGGTATCGCCGCCCATATGAAATCCACCGCTGCGCCAAAGTGGTGCTTCAGCAGCGCCTCGTCCAGCTCCGGTTCAAAGTCCGCCCTCTTCCACTGCACGCACAGGGCATGGTCGAAAGGAAGATAGCGGTAGAGCCCCGGTTCCAGCCCTTCCACCCGGCTGACAAAAAGATAGGTCTCAAAGGCATGCCGCGCGCCGCCGGACGGCACCGTGCGGAAGCTCGCCTTGGCGGTGCTCTTTCTTACTCCCTGGGTTGCCCATAACAGATACGAGAGCTCATCCAGCGCGAGCGCCGCATCCGAAAAGCTTCGGCGCGATTCTCTGCAAGCAACCGCATCGCGAAATGCCACGGCGTGTTTGATTGCCGTTCCCGGTTCAGGCAGCGCCACGGTCTCTGCGCCGCACGGCTTCTGCATCTGTGGCGGCGGCTTACCCCTTCCCTGGTCGGTCTTGCTTCGGTCGAGCTCCGGCCACCGGGTCTTCAGCATATTTCTCGTTGTTTGCGGATCAAACATCCTGCTATCCTCCCCGGGTTTCTCGATCAAACAGCGCAGCGTTGCGCGCCGCGCTGGCTATTGCGGTGGTACCTTGCGGCAATCACAACTCAAACTCCAGAACTATCTCGGTCCCGTTTCCACGCTCGATTCTTATTGTGCCACCGATCTGCGCGGCAAGCGCGGCAACGAGCTGGAAACCCAAACCCGTCGAATTCTCAAAGTCCACCCAATCCGGGATACCTTTGCCGTTGTCCTGAATGCCAACGGTCACATGACCATCGGAAAGTGTTGCAGATACCCTGATCAAGCCTGTATCAGCGGCGCCAAACGCGTACTTCATGGTGTTGCAGAGAAGCTCGTTGACAATAATTCCGAGCGGCTGCACACGTGCCGCATCCAGGTCAAAATCCTGAATCCTCTTGTCAACCCGCACGTTCTCGCTATTCACAAAGTTGCCGATGATCTCATCAACCAGAGCCGAAAGGTACCTCTGAACAGATACAACGTCGTAAATCGAAGACCGATACAGCTTGTCGTACAAGACCAGCAGACTCTTCACTCGCCGTTCTGCATTCTCCAGGGCGTCAATAGCCTCTGGATCCTTCAAGGTCGAAGCCTGCAGGCTCAAGAGGCCGCTGACTGTGTTCATGTTATTCTTGACACGATGATGCACTTCTTTGAGCGTTAGCTCTCTCTCGGTCAGGAGAGCCTTGATGGTCTCCTGGGCCTTGCTGCGCTCGGTGATGTCATGGAAGTTCATCAAGATGCCGTCTATGAGCGGATCGTTGCAAAGGTTTACCGCGGTAAGCTCTATCAGCTTATAGCTTCCGTCACGGCACTTGAAGCGGTACTCCATCGTGCCCGTTGCGTTGTCATGCTCCACTATCGAAGAGAACTGCTGCTGCACGCGCTGCAGGTCATCCGGGTGCACGGTATCCCAGCCACTGGTGCCTGCCAGCTCTTCTGCTGACCAGCCGAACTGCTTTGCTATATTTGGGCTGTGGTAGCTCAACACACCATCGGCACTCATTATCGAGATGACATCCGAGATGTTGGCCACCATCTTCTTGTGCTTTTCCTCGCTTTGCCGCAGCCTGGTCTGGTTCAGCTTGTGTTCGGTTATATCCTGGGTTATACCCACCCGGTGTGTCATCACGCCATTGGTGCTAACCGATCTGCCGAGAATACGCAGCCAGCGGCTGTTGCCCTTGGCGGTGACTATCTCCACCTCCAGATCGTAGGGCCGGCCGGATTGTGTGGCACGCCTGATAGCTTGTCGGTGCATTTCTCGATAGGCGGGGGTGTCAAACTCTATTACCTTCTCCACGGTTGGTACAAACGAGAGATCCACTTCGTGAATGGCGTAGAGTTCGCGGGTCCATTCAGATCCCCCGGTTTGCAGGTCAACCCTCCATCCTCCGATTTTGGCAATCCTTCCCATCTCATTGAGCAGGCTTTGACTCTTCAACAGGGCATCCTGCGCCTGTTTGCGTTGGCTGATGTCGTGATAATTCCCCAGTAATCCGCAAATTGCGCGGTCATGAAAAAGATTGACAACGGTCATCTCAACCCACGTGTAGTTGCCGTTGCTGCAGCGAAAACGATACTCGGTTGTTGCGCCGGCTCCGGCGTCCGTCATGAGAGTAGAAATGAACCGCTGCGTCGCCTGCAGGTCATCGGGGTGAACCCTCTCCCACACGCTTGTCCCTACCAGTTCTTCGGGCTTCCAGCCGAACCATTTCTCCACGTTCAAACTGGTGTATTGGTTGATCGCGTCTCGATCGATTATGACGATAACATCGGCGATATTTGAAGCCATAGCGGTCTGCTTCGCTTCGCTTTGCCGGACTCTGCTGTTGGCCTCAAACAGTCTGAGCGCCATCTTGATCGTGGCATCCACAACCGTGATGGCGCTGGGTTTAGCCACATAACCGTAGGAGGTGATTTCTTGAGTTCTGGCTACCGTCTCGGGGTCTGTGTGACCTGAGAGGAAGACTATCGGCAGATCGTGGTTCTGGAGGATCAGTTCAGCGGCTCGCGTGCCATCTATCCCCGTTCCAAGATCGATATCCATCAAGATCAAATCGATGTCAGGCGACATCTCGACAAACTCCAGCGCCTTGTTTCCACTATCCGCCGTGATTACCGCGTAGCCGCACTTCTCGAGCGCCAACTTCTGGTAGCTTGTGTTGCCGGCTTCATCTTCTACAAGCAGGATTGTTCTCGGTCGGGTACGCTGCATCGGCACATCCTTGCCGCAGGTTAAGTGGTATTCTACTCTATTTGTTAGAATTGGTCTATATGATATACTCAATTATCGAGTACGCTCGATAAGCGGCGGCGCTGCTCTGTGGAGAACCTGTCATGACCTGGGGCTGGAAAAAAAGAATCGCCCGATACCAATTGAATTGCCACGGAGGAGCCGCTATGACCAGATCGACGTATCACATTCTACTGGCCTCTGGAAACCTCGTTGGGCTCATTGCGGTAGTAACCGTAAATGCGCTGGCTAATGCCATTCCCATTGCAGGCAGAACCACCGGAGAGCTCTCCGACGCGCTGCCCAACCTGTTTGTTCCGGCCGGGGTGACCTTCTCTATCTGGGGTGTGATCTACCTTCTGTTGGCTGTTTTTGTGGGCTACGGCCTGGTGCGCTCAATCAGGCGCCGGCGCGCCGCAACAACGGTCCGGGACGCGGATAACGATCCGCTCGCTCGCGTAGGCCCGCTGTTTCTGGCCACCTGTGTCGCCAATATCGGCTGGATATTTGCCTGGCATTATCAGCTCCTGCCGCTCTCGCTGCTGCTGATGGCGGCTCTGCTGATCAGTTTGATTCTGATCTACCTGCGGCTGGACGTAGGCCGCTCCAGTGCCGAGACAGCCGAGAAGTACCTGGTTCATCTTCCGTTCAGTGTCTACCTCGGCTGGATCTCGATTGCCACCGTAGCCAACGTAACCGCGCTGCTTGTAGCCTATGATTGGGGCGGGTTCGGACTGGGAGATCAGGTTTGGGCGTCGGTCATGATCGCCGTTGGTCTCACCCTGGGCTTGATAGCCCTGTTGCATCGCAACGATATCTTCTACGCGCTGGTTGTTGTATGGGCTTTGCTCGGCATTCTGATTAAACGGACCGCTGACGGAGTTGTGCCGGCCTACGCGGTTATCGCTACCGCGGCGCTATCCGCAGCGGTTCTGTTGCTGGCAGTGATTGTCTGGCTTGCCCGCCGACGAGTGTACCGATAGAATTCATTCTTTCCTTTGTCATAAACTGGGTGTATACTCGCAAAAATGGAAAAGCTCATAGTAGTAGCGATCGGCGGAAACTCGCTGGTGGACGATCCCAACGATCAGACGGTTGCGGCGCAGTACGCGGCGTGCCGCAAGACGGTTGCCCATCTGGTGCCGCTGCTTCAGCGCGGGCATCGGCTGCTGATTGCCCACGGCAACGGCCCGCAGGTTGGTTTTATCCTGCGCCGCGCCGAGCTCGCCAGGCACGAGCTGCACATGGTGCCGCTGGACTCCTGCGTTGCCGACACTCAGGGTGCAATCGGCTACAACCTGCAGATGGCGTTCCAGAATGAGCTCAAGCGTGGCGGGATAGACCGCAGTGTGGCTACAATCGTTACCCAGGTTGAGGTGGCAGCCGATGACCCGTCGTGGCAGAACCCCAGCAAGCCTATTGGTTCATTCATGACCGAAGAAGATGCGCAGCGCCACAGCCGGCAGGACGGCTGGATTGTGCGTGAAGACGCCGGACGCGGCTGGCGCCGCGTTGTCCCCTCGCCCGCACCGCGCGCGGTTATCGAGATCGATGCTATCCGCACGCTGCTGGAACACGACACGGTGGTCATCGCCGCCGGTGGAGGCGGCATCCCGGTCTACGTAGACGAGTCACGCCAGATTCGCGGTGCCGAAGCGGTGATAGACAAAGACCACGCCGCGTCGCTGCTGGCCCGCAGCCTGGAGGCCGAGTACTTTGTTATCTCGACCGCGGTTGACCGGGTGGCTATCCACTTCAACACCCCACAGCAGAAGTGGCTCGATGAGCTGTCGATTGCCGATGCGGAGCGCTACCTGGCCGAAGGGCATTTTGCCGCCGGCAGCATGAAACCAAAGGTGGAAGCAATGCTGGCGTACATCAAGGCCGGCGGCGGCCGCGGCGTGATAACCGATCCACAGCACCTGACCGCCGCAATCAAGGGCGAGGCCGGCACCCGTTTCCAGTCCGCCGCTCGGTAGCGGCGTCGGCGCTACAACTCGCCGATACGCGGGATCACCGCGACCAGCAGGTCTGTCATCTTTGCAGCGTTGTGCTGGAAGATCTCCAGCACGGCCTGCCACGTAACCGGCACTTCATCCTGCTTCCAGCAGTCATAGTCGGTCGACATGGCAACCGCGGCGTAGGGCAGCTCGAGTTCGTTGGCAATAATGCACTCGGGTGCGGTGCTCATGTTGATTACGTCTGCGCCCCAGGCGCGGAACATGTTTGACTCGGCTCGGGTGGAGAAGCGCGGCCCCTCAATGGTGACAACGGTACCGCTTGGGTGCAGCGGTATGCCGTGCGCTGCAGCGGTTTCAGCCAGCAGCTGACGCAGCCGCCCATCAAACGGCTCGGCCATCGGCACGTGGTGCATCCCGTCTTCAAACGAGTCAAACACACTGACATCGCGGCGCCGCGTGAAGTCGATGAACTGATCCAGAATCACAAAGTCGCCGCGGCCGATCTCCTGCCGCAGCGAGCCTACCGCGGTGGTTGCCAGCACGTGTGTGCAGCCTTGATCCTTGAGCGCCTGCAGGTTGGCGCGGTTGGGAACCTGTGTCGGGGGAAGGCGGTGGGTGCGGTCGTGGCGTGACAGGATCACCACCGCTACACCGGCAACGCTGCCGACTGTCAGCGTTGATGACGGCGGCCCAAAGCGCGTGCTGACGGTGATCTCTTCAGCTTCGGCGATGATCTCCGGATTCTCGAGGCCCGATCCTCCAATAATGCCAACCTTGCTCATGCTCTCCTCCCTGCTGTGGCGATACCCTGCGCCAGGCCGGCCGCGTCAAATACGCCGTACTCCGTGATGTAGCCGCTGACGAGACGCGCCGGGGTTACATCAAAGGCGTAGTTTGCCGCCGAGGTACCCTCGGCAAAGAGGGCAACCGCCTGCTCGCTGCCATCGAGCAGACCGCGGACCTGCAGTACCTCCTGCGGATCACGTTCTTCTATCGGAATGGCGCCAACGCCTGTGGACATGTCCGCATCAAAGCTCGGCGAGGGCAGCGCCACGTAGAACGGCACGCGGTTGTCGTGAGCGGCGAGCGCCTTGAGATAGGTTCCGATCTTGTTGGCGACGTCTCCGTTGCGCGCAGTGCGGTCGGTCCCCACGAGCACCAGATCCACCAGACCGTGCTGCATCAGGTGACCGCCGGCGTTGTCACAGATCACCGTGTTGGCAACGCCGTTATGGCCCAGCTCCCACGACGTAAGCGCTCCCTGGTTACGCGGCCGGGTCTCATCGACCCAGACGTGCAGCGGGATGCCGCGGCGCGACGCCTCGTAGAGGACTGCGGTAACCGTGCCATAGTCCACCGTGGCCAGCCACCCGGCGTTGCAGTGCGTAAGTACCTGTACGCTACGCCCGCGGTTTGCCTCGGCCAGTGACGCAAGCAGCTCGGCGCCGTAGTTACCGAGGCCGCGGCAGATTTCCACGTCCTGCTCGGCAATAGCATCGGCGGTGCGGCGCGCGCTGTCGATCTTCTGCTCTACAGTCACGCAGCCGGCCAGTACGGCTCGCTGCCGCTCGAGGGCCCAGCGCAGATTGACCGCCGTTGGTCTGGCGGCGTCCAGCTCCGCTATCGCCTGATCCATCCGGCTGTTGAACCCGGCACTCTGCAACCCGGCAAACTCCAGGCAGGCAAGATAGACCCCGTACGCTGCAGCGGCACCTATCAGCGGCGCCCCGCGCAGATGCATCTCACGGATTGCGCGCACCATCTCGCGGTAGGAGCGGATCGTCTCCACCTCAACGTCAAACGGCAGCCTGCGCTGATCGATAATCAAAACCGAGCGCGTATCCTCGGCAAGCCAGATCGAGCGGTAATGAGTTCCGTCTATCAGCATGTAAGCTCTCCCATGTGTGGGCGCATTGTAACACGACCCTCAAGGCGATTCGAGCCCTTTACGGACACACTCTGCCTCACGTACAATAGCTGCATAGCCTATACTCAAAGGAGCAAACACTACCGTGCAGATCACCGTGTTTGGCGCTGGAGGCGTTGGTGGATACATGGCAGCAAGATTGGGCAGCCCGCCGGCAGGGCAGTCGGCTCCGCTGAACTCAATCTCGCTGATAGCGCGCGGACGACAGCTGGAAGCAATCCGCCGCAAGGGACTGTGTTACGTTGCGCCCGATGGTTCCGAAACGCTAATGCAGCCCGGCGCTGTTTCGGACAATCCGGCGGAGGTAGCGCCGGCGGATATGGTGCTGATGTGTGTCAAAGGCTACGACCTGGAGAGCGCTTGTGACGCAGTTGCACCGCATCTCAAGCCCGGCAGCGCCGTACTTCCTCTGTTGAACGGGGCCGATATAGACGAGCGCATCCGTGCCCGCCTGCCGGGCCGGATCGTATTGCCGGGTTGTATCTACATCAGCGCGTTCATTGAAGAGCCCGGCCGTGTGCGCCACGCTGGAGGGCCGGGATCGATAGTGCTGGGAACCAGTCCTGATGACCCGGACTATTATCCTGAGCAGTTCCTCAGTGCCTGCCGTCTGGCCGGCATCCCGCTGGAGTGGCAGCAAGACCCGGCGCCCGCAATCTGGAGCAAGTATCTGTTCATCGCACCGCTCTCTCTGGTTACCGCGGTCAGCGGTCAAACCCTGGGCGGAGTGCTGGCCGATGCACAGCTGCGCGAGGATGCACGCCGGATCATGTCCGAGGCCGCCGAGATCGCCCGCCTCAAAGGGGTAGCGCTGCCCGAGGATGCGGTTGATGCCACGCTGGAGAAAGCCGCCGGCTTTCCGCCGGATACGCAGACCTCGTTTCAACGCGATATTGCTGCCCGCAACCCGCGTGATGAGCGCGATATCTTTGCCGGAACCATTCTGCGGCTCGGCGAAAGTCTCGCAGTTGCCACTCCGGTTACCCGCGCATACGCAGAGGAACTGCCCTGAAAACCTGGACCAGCTGGAACGGAAACATATCGCATCCGTACGCTGAGCTCGCACGCCCAACCACAGAGCAAGAGCTCCGGGCATCGGTTGCCGAAGCGCGCGGTGTGCGCGCCTTCGGCAACCGCCAATCATCTGCCGATATTGCGGCGGGAACAGAGCGGCTGATATCAATCCAGGATTACAACGCGGCGGTCGATGTCAATCAGGCCGACATGCAGATCACGGTGCAGAGCGGAATCACGCTTGCGGCCCTGCTGCGGCGCATCGAGGCCCTCGGGTGGTGTATTCCGTGCCTGCCGGACATCGACACGGTGACTCTCGGCGGGGCAATTGCCACCGGCACCCACGGCACCGCCGGCGACGGCCATCCTCTGTGTGAGTATATGGTGAGCTGCCGCATCGTGCACGCCGACGGTTCAATTGAATCTGTAGATCAAGCCGACCGCCGTTTCCCGGCGCTGCGCTGCTCGCTCGGCCTGCTGGGACTGTTCTCCACAGTTACCCTGCAGTGCCGCCCGCTCTACCAGCTGCGGGTCGAGGAACAGCCAATCCCTGATGATCAATGGCTGAATCAGTATCGCCGCTGGCTGGATGAGTTTGATTTTGTGCGGATCATCTGGCTGCCGCACACAGGCTACGGCTGGGTAGTACTCGGAGAGAAGATTTCCGCGGATAGCGTTGTGGCCGAGCAATCGCCCCCCTGGTACGTGAAATACCGGCGCGAGGTATCCAAGCTGCTGTACCGCCGGACCGCTCATTCACCGCGCTTCACGCGAACTGCAAACCGGTTGCTGCAACGGCTGTTCTTCTCCCACAAGACGCAGACCCGCGGTACACTGTACGGGGCCACGGTGACCAAATCGCGCGCCTCCACCCTGGAACTTGCAGAATGGGCGGTTGCCCAACAGCGCTTTGAGACCTTGTTTGAGGAACTGCGTCACCACCTCGAGCGCAACGACAACGACGCCTTTGCCCACATCCCGATGGATATACGCTTCCTGAAGGCCGACCAGACCTGGCTGAGCCAGGCCTACGGCGAGGACGCCGTAACGGTAGGCTGCGTCACGCGTAACCCGCAGTTTGCGGACCGCTACCACGCATTCGACCTGGTGGAATCGCTCTTTCTGCGCTACGCGGGACGCCCCCACTGGGCCAAACGCTTTCAGGCCGGCCCGGCAGAACTGCAACCGCACTGGCCCCACTGGAAGGATTTTGTCAACCTGCGACGCGCGGCAGACCCCGAGGGTAGATTTCTCAACAGCCACCTCAGACGTCTTTTCGAGTAAGTTTCTCCTGAGCGGATTACAGTAGCGTACGAACTTTGACGGCAAGCGCCTCGGCGGTAGCCCCAGGTGTTTGAATCTCCGTAGCAGACCACGGTCTTCATGACATCCCCTTACAGCGCCATACTCAGGATCAGCCCGGCGTAACCGAAATAGATGAGCAGACCCACGGCATCGGCTACCGACGTGATCAGCGGACCACTGGCAATTGCCGGGTCCATCTTAATCTTGGTCAGAATAAACGGCAAAATCATACCGATGAAGTTGGTCACCAGAATGATGCTTGTCAGTGTCAACAGCACAACAATACCGACCTGAAACCCGCCGCGCATCGAACCGAGCGCCATGCCCATAGCGCCAAGCACAACCCCGATGAACAGCCCTACCAGGAGTTCCTTGCCCAGTACACGAAACCACTGGCCCAGCCGGATATCGCCGGTGCTGAGAGAACGGATCATCAGCATTGCCGACTGGGAACCGGCGTTGCCGCCGGTATCGATGATCAACGGAATGAAGAACGCCAGCGCCACATAGGCAGCGAGTACCTCCTCGTATGCGGCAATCACGCCCGAGGACAGCAGGTTGACCAGAATCAGGCCCGCCAACCAGCCGATGCGGCTGCGAAACAGCGTCCAGACGGTAGCTTCCCAGTAGCTCCGTTTCAACGGCGCTACCGCCGCCTGCAGATGAAAGTCCTCGGTTGCTTCTTCCTCGGCAACGTCCAGCACGTCATCGCTGGTGATAATCCCCAACAGTACACCAAGCGAATCGACAACCGGCAGTACAATGCGGTCGTACTTGCGCATGATGCGCACCGCTTCTTCCTGATCTTCGTAGGCCGACACGCTTACAAACGAGAAGTCCATGATATCCTGTACCAGGCTGTCGGGGTCCGCCAGTACCACGCGCTGCAGCGACAGTGCATCGATCAGTTTGCCGGAATGCTCGGTCACGTAGACAATCGTGAGCGTCTCGCTCTCGTGCCCGTAGTAGCGGATATGCTCGATAGCGCGGGCGATAGTCCAATCGGGACGCAGCGCCACGTAGTTGGGCGTCATGATACGCCCGACGCTCTCGTCGGGATATCCCAACAGCTTACGCGCCTCTTTGAGGTCCTCGGGCGAAAGCATATTGAGCAGCCGCTGCGTAACCTGACCCGGCAACTCCTCCAGCAGAGCGGTCCGGTCATCCGGATCGAGCTCGGCCAGCAGATGGCGCGTCTCGGCGTCGGTCAGCTCGTGCAGCAGGGTGTCGGTCATATCGGAATCGAGATACGCAAATACCTCTACGGCCAGATCGCGCGGCAGCGCACGGAAGAACAGTACCCGGTCGCGCTTGTCCAACTCGCGCATGAAGTCCGCTACTTCCGGGGCAACAATATCGAAGTCAGGCCAGTCAACGCGGACGCGCGCCAGCTGCTGCCAGTTGTGGTGTTCTATAAGCTCGCGGATTTCGTCGGGCAGTACGTTCTGTAGCATAGGCTTCTCCTCAGTAGATCCGGATTACCGCTATAGTGCAAAGCGCCCCTGGCGCATTATCTCAAAGCGCTCTCCGTTGTGACCGCGCGCTCGAACGGTGAGTTCCTCGCTGCCAAACATGAAATCGGTATGCTGCGTGCTCTCGTTGATACCCAGCTCGCGGCGCCGAGACTCAGACAGCTGCTGGTAGCCGTCGATACACCCCGGATAAGCAGACCCCAGCGCAAAATGGCACGCAGCGTTCTCGTCGTACAGGATGTTGTAGAACACGGTACGACTCTGAAAAATCGGCGACTCGACGTCAACCAGCGCTATCTCACCCACCGAGCGCGAGCCGGCGTCGGCGTCCAGAAATGCCGCCAGAGCATCGCGGCCGCGCTCAGCATCAAACTCAACCACACGCCCCTCTTCAAAGCGGAAGCTCGCATTGTCAACCAACTCCCCCATTACCATCACCGGCCGGGTAACGCGCACCGTACCGCGCGTGCTGCCGGCATCCGGTGCGGTGAATACTTCCTCGGTAGGGATGTTCGGGAAAAAGCGCCGGCCGTCCGGCGTCTGAGCCGAGCCACCGATCCAGTGCGCCTGACGGATCAGGCCCAGCGTCAGATCGGTCCCAGGGCCTTCAAATATCAGCTCGCTTACCTTGAGCAAATCGAGCTTCTGCGCCCGCTCTGCCAACCGGTTGCTGTTGGACAGCCACGCCTGGTACGGATCGGCCTGATCCAGACGCAGTATCGGCTTCATGATCCGCCACAGATCGTCAACCGATCGTTCATCGGCCGCACTTCCAAGAATTTTGGCCGCCCACTTGGGGGTTGGTGCAGCAACTACCACCCACGGGAAACGGTCGGATTGCATCTGTTTACGCCACGGATGCTGGATCTCAAGCAACGTCTTGCGCGCAGTCAGGTTCCGCGCGGCATCCATTCCGGCAAGCAGGTCCGGATCGTCAGGGTTCTTGATCGACACCAGAGCCCAACCGTCCTCGATCATCTCGCTGTAGCGCGTAGCCTCAAAGCGCGGCTGGTACGACAGGTGCTCAGCGCGTGAACACTCGATGCGAGCTTTGTAGAGCTCGCCGTGTTCGCTATCCACCTGCACAAAACGCGCGCCACGCTGGTAGGCCTCGCGCGCAACCTGATTGACCAACGGCCAATGTACCGGCTCGCTCTTGATGAGCAGGCTCTGCCCGAGCTCGAGATTGAGCGACTTTACAATCAGTTCTGCATACGAAGGAATATCGGTACGGTACATGGTGCCTCCGTGGCCGACGAGTTGAACAACGACCGTTACTCGCAATATACCGACAGCTGCCGCCCGAAGCAATACGCTGAGCTGCCGCGACCGCCTGTGTAGCCGGCTTCTTCTGTTTAACTTGCACTCGATACTGAGTACATTACAAGCGTGAGCAATCCCGAACCGCAAGCTGCACAGGTACCGCTCAGCGTGCAGTGGCACAGAGCCATAGCCGATATCGACCGCGACGCGTGGGACGCGCTGGCGCTGCCGCTGCAGACCCCCTTCCTGGAGTGGGAATGGCTCTACCAGCTGGAGGCCTCGGGCAGCATCCAGCCGCACAACGGCTGGATTCCGGTTCACCTGACTATCACGCAGCAGCAGGAGTTGGTAGCCGCGGCGCCACTTTACGTGAAGACTCACAGTATGGGTGAGTTTGTGTTTGACTTTGCGTGGGCCGATGTTGCCGAGCAGCTCGGTATTGCGTACTACCCCAAACTGGTTGGAATGAGCCCGGCCACGCCGTCGGTCGGCTACCGCTTTCTGATTGCCGACAGGTTCGATCAGCGCGAGATGACCGCCATCATGCTGGAGGTGATTCATCAGTTCTGCCGTGACAACAAGCTGCACGGCAGCAGCTTTCTGTTTGCCGAACCGCAGTGGGCAGAATGGCCGGAGGAGGCCGGTTACAGCAGCTGGGAACACCAGAGCTATCTGTGGCAGAACCGCAGCTTCTGCACTTTTGACGACTACCTTGCAGGTTTCACCAAGAACCAGCGCCGCAATATCCGCCGTGAACGCGCTTCCATGAGTGAGGCCGGCGTCACCGTGGAAGCTGTCCGCGGGGAGCAGGCTCCTGATTCGTGGTTCTCATTGATGTATGACTACTACGAGAATACCAACGAGCAGTTCGGCCCGTGGGCCGCCAAATTCCTCGAACGACCCTTCTTTGAGGGTCTTGCAGAGCGTTACCGCGATCGGCTGCTGTTTGTAGCCGGCTTCCTGCCCGCGCACACCGAACCAATAGCCCTCTCGTTCCTGGTCCATAAAAACGATCATCTGGTTGGCCGCTACTGGGGTGCAGACCGCTACATCGACAACCTGCACTTCAACGCCTGCTACTACCACCCGATAGAATGGGCAATCCACAACGGTGTCTCGACCTTTGACCCCGGTGCCGGCTCACCGCACAAGGTGCGGCGCGGCTTTCACGCGGTGATCAACCGCAGTCTGCACTACTACTACGATTCGCGGCTGCGCGCCGTGATGGAGAGCAATATCGAGCGCATCAATCTGCACGAGCGGCACCAGGTCCAGCAGCTGAACACGCTTCTCCCGTTCAAATGACCTGCGCCTCCACAGCGCCTATGATCTTCTGTACGTCGCTGGCACTGGTAAGGATGGTCTCAAGATAGCGTTTGAGCTCACCATAGCGAGGATCGTCATCGCGCAGCTGAACGTTTGCCAGAAGTACCGCGGCACCGATGGATTGCAGCGGCAGGCGCAGGTCATGAGCGAGCGTCTGTGCCAGCTCTGCGTAGCGACAGCGCAAAAGACAAAGATCAACCGACTGCCTGACTACCGAAATCAACTCTATTTCGCTGCACGGTTTGGTGATGTAGCGCTGCACCACTCCACTGCCGAGACCTTCAAGCAGCTGATTGCGGTCGCTGTCCGCCGCAAGGGCTACGCGTATGGTTTCGGGACTGCACGCCTCGGTCCGGCACAACAGCTCCATTCCGTCGACCTGCGGCAGACTGAATCCAGTGGCAATCAGCTCCACCGCGTTTTGCTGCAGATACTCCAACGCCTCAATCGCGTTGTCAAATAGTGCACACTCCCAGGGTTGCGCCTGGAGAATGGCGGGGATTGTGCTCAGAGTGTGGTTGTCACTGTCTACAAAGACAACTCGCGGTTCACCCATTACCTATATCATAAGATGTTCAGCGCCATTCTGCCAGTCTCAACGGCCGGCGCCTTGACGCTTGCCAAGCGGGTTCAGTATAACCAAAGCTAACCGTGTTAGCGATTATTATCATTGGCGATGAAATACTCAGCGGACAGGTATCCGATGAGAACCTTCCCTTCATGATCGAGCGTTTCTCACGCGCGGGCTACGCGCCCCGCGAAGTACGGATTATCGGCGACAACGTTGCGCTGATATCACGCACGGTGCAGGAACTGCTGCGCAGCTATTCCTACGTGGTAACGGCCGGAGGAGTCGGCCCAACGCACGACGATCTGACGCACGCCGGGGTTGCCGCCGCCTTTGGGGTTGGCCTGGAAGCACATCCGCACATGATGAGGTTTCTGGGAGCAACGGCGGGATCGGACCTGCCGCCCAACGTCAAGCGCATGGCAATGTTGCCGCGTGGCTCCGAGGTAATAGGTGGCGACGATGGGCACTGGCCGATTATCCGCAAGCGGAACTGCTTCATGCTGCCCGGCCTGCCCCACGCGCTGCGCGACAAGATTCCACGGCTTGTAGCACTGCTACCCAGACTCAGCCCGGCGTGGGACGCGGCGGTGTATCTGAACGCCGATGAAGTCCTGTTTGCCGACTGGCTCGACGAGCTGCAGCGATCTCACTCTGAAGTCTCGATTGGCTCCTACCCGGTGGTCCATCACCCGGATTTCAGAACAAGGATCACGATAAGCGCTACCGATCCGCAAGCGGTTGGCTCCGTCACCGCGCAGATCGAGCGCTACGCGCGCGATAAGAACTGGCACGTACGCACACAGAACCCGGTCAGCCGCGGAGGAGTGTCCGATGGTGCGTAGCATCATGCTGGTCCACGGCTACGGGGTACGCGGCTCTTTCTGGGACAAGCTGCAGCCGCGACTGCAACACAACGGCGTGACGGTACTCGCACCGGATTTTGAGGGTGACTCACCGCAGCAGCTGGCCTCGCAGATAGAGGAGCTGGCGCAGCAGCACTCGGTTGCCGGCCCGGTTGCGTTGGTGGGCCACAGCCTGGGGGGGATTCTTTGCGCACTGGTGGCCGCGCGCGTAGAGCCGGTGGTTGTCTCGCACCTGGTTGTGATCGCCGCGCCGTACGGCGCCCGAGCCCGGAGTATGCACCCGCTGCTCAGATTTCTTGTCCGCCATCGGCTACTGCCGCCGTTTCTGGTACGCCCGCGGTTCTTCTCCTCAGCTACCGGTAAAGCAGACCAGAAGCTGTGGTTCAAACGCGCGGTACCCGAGTCCGCGGCGTTGCAGGAAGTGCTCTTTGGCAGTGACTGGTTTCCCGCGGAAACTTTCTCCAGACCGCCTCAGCAACCCTGCCTGGTGATCTACAGCCAGGCGGACCGCATCGTCGATGCCGAAGCTGTGCGGCAGTTGGGACGCAAACTCAATGCGCGCGAATACGTCTTCGATGCCCGGCGTGGGGTGGGTCACAATGACTTCGCCGCCTCGGACCGGATTGCAGAAGAAACCGCTGCTGCAATCCTGGACTTCATCGGCTCTGATCCGCCGGAGAGCGTTCTATGATCGATTGGCTCGCCGAAATGCCGCAATGGCTCGTCTCGCTGGTGGTTGCAGGCTCAGCGCTGCTGCTGGGACTGATCAGCGCGGGCGTGTTCCGCGTGATCGGCAGCTCAATCGCGCGGCGCAACCAGGCCAACATGCTGCTCGCGCTGTTCCGCAAGAGCCGCGGCCCGTTACGGGTCATCTTCCCGGTCCTCTTCCTGGCGGCGGTGGCGCCTTTTGTAACGATGCCTGCGCCGCTGGCGCACGCCTATCGGGATTTTCTGCGCGTCGCGCTGATCAGCGCAACACTGTGGGCCGCCCTTCGTACCCTGGCGGTGATCGAGAGCTCGCTGTTGGACAGATTCAACGTCGAGGTCGCGGATAATCTCAAAGCGCGCAAGGTGCACACGCAGATTCGCGTCATTCGGCGCATCCTTGTTGCCTTCCTGCTGGTATTTGGACTGTCCGCGCTGCTCTTGACGTTTGAGCCGGTGCGCCAGATCGGCACAACCCTGCTGGCATCCGCCGGTCTGCTGGGACTGGTTGTAGGATTTGCGGCCCAGAAAACGCTTGGACTGATTGTAGCCGGACTCCAGGTTGCATTGGCGCAGCCAATCCGGATCGACGACGTGGTAATTGTTGAAGGAGAATGGGGGCGTATCGAAGAGATAACGCTGACCTATGTTGTCATCAGAATCTGGGACAGGCGCCGCCTGGTGGTCCCGGTCAGCTACTTCATCGAGAAGCCGTTCCAGAACTGGACGCGCGTATCGGCAGATATGCTCGGATCGGTATTCCTGTACGTCGATTACACCTTTCCGGTACCCGCATTGCGCCAGAAACTGCGCGAGATCCTGCGGCAATCGCCGCTGTGGGACCAGGAGGTGTGCGTGCTGCAGGTTACTGATTCGCGCGAACACACCCTGGAGCTGCGCGCTCTGATGACGGCCAGGGACTCCCCCACGCTCTGGGATCTGCGCTGTGAAGTGCGCGAGAAACTGGTTGAGTTCATCCAGCAGAACTACCCCGAACAGCTGCCGCGGCTGCGCGCCGAGCTGCCGCGCTAACGCGCCGGCGACTGGATTAATTTCCGCCTTATGAGTATCTTAAGGGACAACAAAGCACAATAGTAACGAATGCACTACGGAGAATGGTAATCACATGGACAACGAGCAACAAGAGAAGCAGCCCAAACAGGGTGGAAACGGGCCACGGCCACCGTTTGGTGGGCCTGACCGGCGCTGGCTCTATTTCCTGTTGCCGTTGCTGCTCTTTCTGCCTTTCATGACAACAATGTTCACCGGTACCGCACAGCGCGGTACCGAGATCAGCTATACGCGCTTCCTCAGCGAAATAGACCGTGGCAACGTGCGCGAGGTCAGCATCTCCGGCTACCGCATCGACGCAACCCTCGATCAACCGGTGGACGATTCTCCAATGATGGCCGACGGCAGCACGGTCTACACCTATGTCCCGTCGTTTGGTGATGCCGAGGTCATGGAGAAGCTGCGCGAGCAGGACGTAACGGTTTACACGCGTCCGGCGCAGGAGCCGGTATCGTTCTTCGCGCTACTGATGAACTTCCTTCCACTACTGATCCTGGTGTGGATCGGCTTTGCCCTGTTCCGCAATATGCGAAGCCAGGGCAAGAACATCTTCAGCGTCGGCCAGAATAAGGCCAAACTCTACGAAAAGACCGAAAAAGAGAAGACCACGTTCAAGGACGTTGCCGGGCTGCACGGTGCCAAAGAGGAGATCATGGAAGTGGTCGACTTTCTGGCGCACCCCAATCGGTTTCAGAAGATCGGCGCCAAGACCCCCAAGGGGCTGCTGCTGGTCGGTCCTCCGGGGACCGGGAAGACCCTCATTGCCCGCGCCATTGCCGGCGAAGCCGGAGTTCCGTTCTACAGTATGAGCGGTTCGGACTTCATGGAGATGTTTGTGGGCGTTGGCGCCTCACGCGTGCGCAATCTGTTTCAGGATGCCAAGAAGCGCGCTCCCGCCATAATCTTCATCGATGAGCTTGACTCCGTCGGCCGCCACCGCGGCGCGGGGCTGGGCGGTGGACACGACGAGCGCGAGCAGACGCTCAACCAGCTGCTTTCTGAGCTCGACGGCTTCGAGCCCAACGACTCAACAATTGTGGTTGCGGCCACAAACCGACCGGATATCCTGGACCCTGCGCTGCTGCGGCCGGGTCGCTTTGATCGGCGCATCACCATCGATCTGCCATCGGTCAGGGACCGCAAGGAAATCCTTGAGGTTCACGCGCGCGCAAAACCACTGGATGACGACGTCAATCTGGAAACCATCGCCAAGGGGACCCCGGGGTTCAGCGGCGCGGATCTGCAGAACCTGCTGAATGAAGCGGCGCTGCTGGCCGGGCGGCAAAAACGTGAGACCATCACGGAAAACGACATCGAGCAGGCGCGTGACAAGGTTCTGCTGGGACTCGAGCGCAAGAATCTCACCATTAACGGTAATGAACGCAAAATCATTGCCTACCACGAGGCTGGACACGCGCTCACCGCAGCCATCCTGCCCAATACTGACCCACTGTTCAAGGTGACCATCATTCCGCGCGAGAACTCACTGGGCGTCACCCAGCAGTTGCCGGCCGAAGAGCGGTATCTCTACAGCAAGGAATACCTGCAGGACCGCATCGTAGTGATGCTCGGCGGCCGCGTGGCCGAGGAAATCGTCTTCAAGTCGGTGACCAGCGGTGCCGAAAACGACTTCCGCGAGGCCACCCGCCTGGCGCGCAAGATGGTCAGCGACTGGGGTATGAGTGACAAGTTTGGTACCTTCTCCTCCGGCGGCCAGCGTAGAAACGTCTTCCTGGGCGAAGAGCTTTCACAGCAGCGCGAGTACTCCGAAGAGACTGCACGGCAGATAGACGAAGAGATCCAGGGCCTGCTGCGCAAATCTTATAAGGCGGCCAAGGAGCTGATTACCGAGCATCGCAAGACACTGAACAGCATAGCCGAAGCGCTGCTGGAAAAAGAGCAGCTCGGGGTTGAGGAACTGAAGGCGCTGGTCAACGGCGCAACAGGGTCCTGATCCTTACGGTGTCCAGCCGAGGCCCGCTACGTCGCGCGGATAGACGCATCCGCTTCGAACGACCGATTCAGCTCGGCGATCACACGCAGACCGTCGAGTGTAAGCCACGGATCGACACTGTCGATAACCTTCAGCCGTGACGCCATCTGCTCGGACAGACCGCCGGTTGCAATCACGTGGACCTGCCCGCCGATCTCGCGCTTTATCTGCGTGACTACGTGCGTAACCAGACCTTCGTAACCCATTACGATGCCCGCGCGCAGCGCGCTGGCGGTATCGGTACCAATTGCGCTATGCGGTTCACTCAGGTCGATCTCGGGCAACTGCGCGGTGCCGCTGGAAAGCGCCTGCGCCGCGGTGTTGAGCCCTGGTGCTATCGCCGCTCCCAGAATAGCGCCGTTTGTCGATACCGCGGTAAACGTCAGCGCGGTGCCGAAATCAACCACAATGCACGCAGTCCCCAGACGCGCATACGCGGCCACCGCGTTGGCTACCAGATCGCTACCGAGTTCGGCCGGATTGCCAATATCGATAGAGACGTTGAGCCTGATCCCGGGACGCACCACCAAAGCCTCTACATTGGTCAACTGCAGTACTGCTGTCTGCACCGACTCTGTCAGCGATGGCACAACGCTCGAAATCACCACCGAATCGACCGCGCCCGGATCCACACCGGCCTCGCGCAGCAGCCCCGATAGCGCCAGTCGGTATTCATCGGCCATCCGGTCATGGACACTCTGGATTCGAAAATGACACTCCACCGCCGTGTTACGGAACACACCGATGACAGTGTTGGTATTACCAATATCGATCGCAAGCAACATAGCCCTTCCCTCTGTGCTATACTGTGTAACGAGGTATCATGTATTTACTGCAAGTGCAAGACGGGCAACGCGAGGTGATCCGGCGCGTCATGGACGCCTACCGTGCGCACCCGCTTGAGATACTGATCGTTGTCGCCGGACTGGTAGTGCTGATAGGCGGGTCGTTGGTCTATGTCCAATTGGAGCAGCGTCGTTACCGCAAGGAGCGTGGCCGCCGCGCCCAGGCCGCCTTTGAAGAGAAAGTCGAACAACTGAAACTGCCGCCATCGTGGGTGGCAATTCTTGAGCGGATGGCTCTCTATCTGCCGAATTGTGACGACAAGTACCTTCTGCTGGAAAACGAATGGATGTTCAACTCCTGTGCGCAGAAGCTGATGGAACAGGATGAGGCACCTGCAGACGCCATAGCCGCGTTGCGGCTGCACCTGGGGTTTGCCCAGAACCGCGAAAAAGCCCCAAATTCAACGGTTCACCTGCCCGAGGCCAGCACGGTCTTCGTACGTCGCGCCAAGGGAGAACGCCCGATACGCGGCCGCGTCATGTCGCCCGAGCCGCACGCCTTCCGCGTGGTTGTACCGCCCACAGAGCATTTCAAAGTCGGCTCCACGGTAGATGTCTTCTACCAGAGTCACGCGGGTATCTTCCAGATCCACACCGTGGTCCAGAACGTAGAAGATAATATCCTGTCGCTGCGTCATTCTGAATCGCTGACCCGCTATCAGCAGCGCAAGTACTTCCGGCGTAACGTGAGCATCCCGGTGCTGGTCAAGCGCGCAGAATCGGATCAACCGGCGCTGGAGTCTACGCTTGCGGATCTCGGCGGCGGCGGCGCCAGCATGCAAAACCCACAGCAGAGATTCAAAGCCGGTGATCGGCTCGAGCTGCGGTTTGCAGCAAACGCCACAGACCGCCTGCAGGTGATCGGTGAGGTCGTCCGCACCTCAAACAACGGGCAGACGCTGCACCTGCGATTTACCTCAATCAGGGAATCGGTCCGCGACAAGATTTTTCAGACAATTTTCACACCGCGCAGCCAGCCCCGGTGATTGATAGGCGCTAACGCTGGCAGCCATGCGGCTCCCGGCGCGCACGCCTTTCAGACGTACTCGTCAACCACCTGTCCGACCTGCGGGTCGGCTACCGGTTCTGCCGCCGGCTCACTGTTGAGTGCCGCGGCCTGTTGCTCGGCCGCAACGGCGTCGGCTGCCTGATTGGGCTCGACCGCAGCCATATTCGAGGCGGCCGGCGTGTAAGCATCAATGGCTTCCATACCCGTACCCTCCTTGATTACAGTATACTACCGTCCGGCCCGTGCATCAAATCGCAGCGTATGGGTAGTACCGGGAGTTACCTGCACACGCGACTCAAACACCGCGCAGGCAACTGAAGCCTGGCTCGAAGCCTCCGAACTCAGTGTAATCGAGTTGCGCGTTATCGCTACATTGAGCTTTGCGCCGCGCAGTTCCACGTAGAAGCGCACTGTCTGCCAATGCTGGGGCAGCCGTGGTGAAAACCGGAGCTCGCCGTCCACCAGGCGCATATCGGCAAACCCCATCACCACAATCTGCCACGCCGCGCCGCAGGCAGCAGTGTGAATACCCCCGATAAAGGTACCACCGCTGACCGCCTTGTTGGTGTTGAACAGGTCCACCGTGGCTGACCGGATAAAGAAGTCGTACGCCTTCTGCGGATAGCCGATCCAGGCGGCAACTACCGCGTATACCGACGGGCTGAGCGACGATCCGTGCTGCGTGCGCGGCTCATAGTAGTCATAATTGGCGCGCATGGTTGCCGTATCGTAGGCGTCCGGGTGCAGCATGAACAGCTGAGCCACGTCGGCTTGCTTGGCCACCTGGGTTGGAACAGCAATTCCATTGGGCCAACCCCAGTATTCACCGGGGTCGATCAGGCGCTGCTGCAGGTCCCCGGGCAGAATATCTTCCAGTTGAAAGAAGCCGTCAAACTGTTCGATCAATCGGGTCTGCGGATCTACCGGCTTGATATAGATCAGTTTGTGCATCGCGCGCCACTCATCAACCTCGTCGCTGTTCATGCCGATTGCGCGCACCAGCTCCTCCAGCCTTTGCGGATGCTGTTCCTCGAGCATCTCCCATGTCCGCAGCGCCACCCAGACCGCGTGTCGTGCCATGTAATTGGTAAACGCGTTGTTATCAACGTTCTCGTGGTACTCGTCGGGGCCAAGCAGACGGATGAATTCAAAACGGTTCTTGTCGCGCTTGAAGTAGGTGTGCGACACCAGAAAACGCGCGATCTCGAATACCATCTCGGCACCGTATTCGAGCATGAACTGCAGATCTTCGGTCACCGTGTAGTAGCGCCAGATGCTGAAGGCGATATCCGGCGAAATGTGTATCTGCCAGTCGTTGAAGTGATTACGAATCTTGCGCCCCGACAGAACGTCAACAAAGAAGTACGACGGGCAGATCTCCTCGCCGGTGTCACCGCTTACCCAGGCGTAGAACGCACCGCGATAGCCCAGGTCACGCGCCTTCCTGCGTGCACCGTCCAGGGTCCGATGACGGTATATAAGAATCCTGCGTGCTACCGCCGGATCGGTGAACAGAAACATCGGCAGGTTGAAGATCTCCTGATCCCAGAATGCAGCCCCCTGATAGGACTGGCACGATAGCCCGCGGGCGCCGATCGGCAGGTGATCGGTGTGCGCCGGGGTGGCAATCAGATTGTGGTAGGTGTTGTAGCGCAACAGAGTCTCAGCCGTTGCATCTCCCTCTATCTGGACGGCGCTTCTGGCCCACTTCTGATCCCAGACGCTGCAGTGCCGCTGGTAGAGCTCCTGGTAACCGCTGCGCATAGCCGCACGCACGGCCTGCGCGGCGGCGACCGCGGGATCTGCCACATCGTTGGAAGAATAGACCGCCATGTAGTATTCGAGTTCCAGCGGCTGATCGGCCCGATCGAAGGTCAGATCACGATAGGCACTGCGCTCTTCAAGGCGTACCTCGTTGCTCTCCGGCCGCGGGCCGCCAACCTGACGGTACGCGTGCGCCACCACCACGCTGACACCGTGCTCACCGGTGACGGTTTCGACCACCAGGCAGTCCTGCTGCAAGCGCGCCGCGTAGCTCGAGAAGTGCTCACCGTTGAGGCTCCATACCTCACCGTCGATTCCGAGGCGGATCTGCATTGGCTGCGCGCTTTGCAGCTCGTAGCGCGCAACCAGCAGATGCAGATTGTCATAACTGGCAAACCGGCGGTCACTGACTTCAGCAGAGACGGCGTCAGATTCTTCTGGCGCAATCCAGCGCAGCGTGCGCGAGTGCACCCCGTAGCGGAAGTCCAGGCTGCGACGGTACGCCTCCAGCGAGCCTTCAAAGACCGACAACCGGCGGCCGCCGATTGTGGCCTGCAGATAGAGCCCGTTGGGAACGGTGCACAGCTCCTTCCAGGTACCGTCGGCGCTGTCG
The DNA here is from genome assembly GCA_007693325.1 of Spirochaetaceae bacterium. GTDB lineage: Bacteria > Spirochaetota > Spirochaetia > DSM-27196 > PWMO01 > PWMO01. Next base: position 22,953 of record REDW01000093.1, on the reverse strand, counting down.
TAGGTGTCGCTTACCGTACAGCCCACGTACTCGCTTCTGGTCCACTCGGGGAAGGTTCCCCGGTAGCCGAGGTAGCCGTTCCCGACCATGTAGTTACTGCCGTTAGTAATGAGTTGCTCGGCGTCAAACCGGTGTTCCTCAATCTCCCACCCGGTTCGGGTGTGAAGATTCTCTCTCAGCTGCATCGAATCACTCCCGTAAATTAGCGTGCGGCTTGCGTGCGATCCCCGACACCAGGACTCCGCGCGCCGAGCGCTCCAGCTCTTCTAAGACAAATCCGGTTTGCTCTATAAGCCGGACGGTGTCGCGCGTAAGATTGCATCCGCTATTGAGTCTGCGCCACAGCGGGTTGAGCGCACGCATTGGAGCGCGCAGCAGCCGCGACGGTGGCAGCACGTGCTCAATGAAGAACATGCGTCCGCCGGGCGCCAGCACTCGGTGCAATTCGGCCATGCCGCGCCGGTTATCCGCAACGCTGCAGAACACCAGGCTGAATACAACCGCATCGAAGCTGTTGTCAGCAAACTCCAGCTGCTCGACGCTTTGCCGCTGAAACTGTACATCCACCGTATGCGGAAACGCGTAGTCGCGCAGCGAGGGCGGAAACTCGAGGTCCACCAGCGTCAGCTGTTCGATCCGCTGCCAGCCAAAGAACGGCAGGTTAACCCCGGTTCCGCAGCCCACCTCCAATACGCGCCCGGCGGCCTGTGCGATCAACCGGCGCCGGATACGGCGCAAGTACAGCACCTCCAGCGGGTGCATCGACACATCGAACAGCAGCGCCGAACAGCGCTCACCGCACAGGCTCGCCGCGCACACCGTCAGGCGGTCCGGCGTCTCTGTTGGCCATCCGGCTGTTCGAGCCAGAGGCGCGCCGGACGCGCAAAGGCGCGCGCGCGCGACAGCAGTACGTAGCTGATGAACACAAACAGCAGATACCCGACACTGACTGCAACCGCTATCCAGAAAAACAGCATATTGCCGGTTATGAACGCGCGCACCGGCAGGTTGATAGACAGAATAAACGGAATGGCAAGCATGAACGTGATCCCGGACGCGTAGGCGTAATCGGAGGCCACCGGTGTCTCAAAATCCGGATCGATGACGCGCAGCAGCGCCAGTCCTGTTGATAGCGTGCCGGTAGAAACGCCAAAGATAATCAACATGCGGTGAAACTGGTGGTCGCGAAAAATGCGCGAGCACATCCACGGAACGGTGAGCAACGCCACAACCGTACCTACCAGCGAGAGCACCAGAATCGGCACAATCAGGCGCGACACCAGTACCAGAGAGATGGCCGCGATCGCACTGGTGACCATGATATCAACCGAAAGACCGGCAACGCGGGTGAGCGTAGCGTTGTCCAGGATGTACTCAACCTTAAGTCCAAAGAAGACCGCCTTGAACAGCAGCCCGATCAACGACGCGAAGATGAAGCTGATGCCCCACAGGTTGACCGCCAGCTCCTGACCCAGCGGTCCGATAACCGACAGAGCCGCGGTAACGCCTTGCAGAAAGAGGTAGGCCGAGAAATAACACAGCAGCACTATTGCGGTATTAAACGTCATGGAGTCGATCGCTTCGGTCTCGGTGGTGAGGTGTGATCCCACCGGCTTCACCGCGTCGCGCGCGTAGACACCGGTCTTGACGCCCTGGGCGTTCAGCACATCAACAAAGCGCTTGTCGAGCCAGCCGCGCTTGATTCCGTAATTGATCAGAAAGACGCCGCCGAAGCAGGAGACAATAAAACCGAGCGCGGCAAAGGTCAGTCCTACACTGCCGGCGCCGGTTATACCGGACATCTCCCAACCGGAGCCGATGGCAAAAGCCTGCCCCGGCCCGAGCACAAAGCCCAACGGCAGCAAAAAGCCAAACGAGTGATACAGATCCGGCATCAGCGTAACGATGAAGCCCAGCGTGAGCAGCAAGCCCAGCGCCGCCTGCAGCGCGTACTGCGACAGCACCGCTATGCTGGTAGAAAAAATGCGCTTGTCACCGCGCGTCCCGCCGGGAGGCGCCTTGCGCAGCGCCATGGCCACAAACGAAATACTCAACAGATGATAAGCCAGCTCACCGAGCCCGGCCGACGATATACCTAGATAGGGAAACACAAAGTTATACAGCGGCAACAGGATAAAACCGGCGGTAAGCGCGTTGGGTATCAGGTAGCGTTGAAAGAATCGCACTCTGGCCCTGATCAGCGTGGCGAGAATCAAGGCGGCCGATATCACGCCAAGGTCAATAAACAGCGACCAGGAAAAGTTCATGTGGCGCCTCCGTGCGACTTCTGTTTTAAAGCAAAGCATACAAGTAGTCAACATTTCTTCTTTTGGCTACAGTGATAGCACCATGGCGTGCAACGCGCAAAGAATACGTGCGCACCGATTCTTCTACCGCTTGCTTCAACTGACACTGGGAACCTGGCTGCGCCTGCGATTCAATATCCATACCCGCAATCGCCACCTGCTGCACTCGGTCAACCCGCCCTACCTGATTCTGCCGAACCACGCGGGTTATTGGGACCCGTTCATGCTGGCGACCTTTGCTCCGCGGCCGGTGTATTTCCTGACTGCCGATACCAACTTCCGCACACCGCTGTTGAGAAGGCTGCTGGGTATGGTGGGCGCAATACCCAAGTCCAAAGGGATCTCCGATCTCGAGGCGGTGCGCCAGTTGCTGCGGCTGCGCGATCGCGGCGAGATCATCAGCCTGTTTGCCGAGGGTGAGCGCACCTGGGACGGCGGCCCGCTGCAAATCATGCCGGCCACAGCCAAACTGGTGCGCCTGCTGGGCATACCGGTGGTCACCGCGGTCTTTGACGGCGGCCACGTCTCGCACCCGCGCTGGGCACGCCACCCGCGTCGCGGCCGCCTGACTATTGAGTTTCGTCTGACCTTCGAGGCAGAGGAACTGCGCTCGCTGACTCTGCCGCAGATTGAACAGCGGCTGACCAGCGCCATCGGCCACGACGACTGGGCAACGCAGCAACGGCATCTACAGCGCTTCTGCGGGCGGCGCCGTGCCGAAACTCTCGAGCACGTGCTGCACGTCTGTCCCTCCTGCCACGGCGTTGGGCGCTTGCGCTCGCGCGATACGCTGCTGTTCTGCACTGCCTGCGGCTACCGGGTTGGCGTCGATCATCGCGGCCTGCTGCAGCCGCAGTGGCCCGCAGATCCAGCACCGCCGCCAACCGTGCGCCAGTGGAACCTCTGGCAGCAACCGTTGTTCCGCTGCTGGGTTGAGCAGCGGCGTCTGGATCCCGCGCGTCCGCTGTTGGGTCCGGTGGTGGTTCGCGGCGGAGTCGGCTACCGCAGCCGCCGCCTGAGGCCGTTGGCACCCGGTACACTGCAGTTGAACAACGACCGGCTGCTGTTCCGTCCATCCGCCGTTGCGCGAACCGACAGCCAGCAACCGGCACCGATCAGCTTTGACTTGAGCCGGCTCGAAGGGCTCAATGTGCAGCTCTCCGCCCAGCTCGAGTTTTACTACTGCGGCAAGCTCTACAGCTTTGTGCCGCAGCGGCGTAGCGTATCATTCCACATGTGGCGCAACGCCATACGCGTCTTGCAAGAGAGTGTCTAACCGGGCATAGTGAGTAACAGCCATGAAAGAGCAAATTGAGCCCCGCATACTGAAAGGTTTCAGGGATTTTCTTCCCCAACAGGAGAGCCGCCGCAAAGCGGTTCAGGAGACGTTACAAGCCGTATTTCGTCAACACGGATTCCTGCCGATTGACACACCGATACTGGAGTACAGCGACGTGCTGCTGGGCAAAGGCGGCGGCGAGACCGACAAGCAGATCTATCGCTTTGAGGATAACGGTGGACGCGATGTGTCGATGCGTTTCGACCTCACCGTTCCGTTTGCGCGCTACATGGCGCAGCATCGCAGCGAACTCTACCTCCCGTTCAAGCGCTATCACATCGCCAAGGTATTCCGCGGTGAGAACACTCAGCGCGGACGCTACCGCGAGTTTACCCAGTGCGACTTTGATATTGTGGGTGTCGATTGCGCCTCGGCTGACTTTGAGATTCTGCTGCTGATGGTGCGTTCGCTGCAGGCGCTCGGCGTACACGATTTTCGGGTTCACCTGTCACACCGCGCCATCTTCAATCGCTTTCTCGATACCCTCGGCGCAGGCCGGCAGTCCGGCGACATACTGCGCAGCGTAGACAAGCTGAAAAAGATAGGCGAAGAGGCGGTGCGCGAGGAACTGACACAGCTGCTCGATCAGCAGCGCGCGGCTCAGATCCTGATGTTCATCACCGCTACCGGTACCGCCGGCGAAGTACTGACCTCGCTGGTTGCGCTGGCGGGCCACAATGAACACGATACCGGACGGCTGCAGGCGGTGCTGGAAGCTGCAGCGGCGCTAGGAATCCAGGACCACGTCCGGCTTGATCCGTCGATCACGCGCGGACTGGATTACTACACCGGAATCGTCTACGAGACATTTCTGGACGGTGCAGCGGAAATCGGCTCGGTCTGTTCCGGCGGACGTTACAATGACCTTGCATCGCTGTATACCAAAGAACAGCTGCCAGGCGTGGGGTCATCGGTGGGCCTGGACCGCCTGCTGGCGGCACTGGAAGAGCTTCACAGCCGCCCGGCCGAGCCTTCGGCGGTTGACGTCCTGGTGCTGGCATTCGATGAAACCGGCATCGGACACTACCACTCAATTGCCGAGCAGTTTCGCGCGGCCGGTTTCTCGGCCGAGGTCTACCCCGAAGCGCGTAAGCTCGGCGTCCAGTTTGCGTTTGCCGAGAAGAAGGGTATCCGGACTGCGGTAATCTGCGGCCCCGAGGAACGTGCTGCGGACGTGGTAACCGTCAAGGATCTTGCCCAACGCGCCAACCACAGTGGTCTTTCGATGGATGACGCGTTGAAGACCGTGCGCCGGATCATCTCCGGATAATCCGGGCGTATGAATCCCCGTGACCTCCCGGTCTACCAGCAGAAGGACCGGATCCTGGCGGCGCTGGCCGACAGCCCGGTGGTGGTGGTAGAGAGTCCCACCGGCAGCGGCAAGACCACTCAGCTGCCGCTGATCCTGCACGAAGCCGGTTACAGCAACAGCGGAGTCATCGGGATCACTCAACCGCGGCGCATCGCTGCCGTATCGGTGTCTCTGTTTCTCTCACGCCAGCTACAACGCTCCGACCGCCTGATAGCCCACAAAATGCGCTTTGAGGACACCACCGATAGCGCAACGCGAATCAAGATCATGACCGACGGTATCCTGCTGCAGGAGATGAAAGCCGATTACATGCTGTCAAACTACAGCACCATCGTGGTTGACGAGGCGCACGAACGCAGCCTGAATATCGATTTCATACTGGGTCTGCTCAAGCGCGTACTGGCCGAGCGTCCGGCTTTTCGCGTGGTTGTCTCCTCGGCCACTATCAACGCCGAGCTTTTCGCCGAGTACTTTGAGTCGTGTCCGGTGGTCAGAATCGATGCGCCCATGTACCCGGTCACGGTAGTCTACGATGTGCCGCCGTCAAACAGCTACGAGGCGCTGCTGTACAAGATCGGCGATATCATGCTCAAGACCGAAGAAGAAAAGCGCCCGGGCGATGTGCTGATCTTCCTCTCCGGCGAGCAGATGATCAAGGATTGCATCGCAACGCTGCAGGATCTTCCGATCCGCAAGACGCTGCAGATCCTGCCGCTGTACGGCAGGCTGAGCAAAGAGGAACAGGATCTGGTCTTTCCCGCGCCGCCGCCGGGCAAACGCAAGGTTGTGGTTGCCACCAATATCGCCGAGACCAGCCTGACTATCGACGGAGTTACCACGGTAATCGACAGCGGACTGGCCAAGATGAACTTCTACAATCCGCGCACCTTCACCTCGGCGCTGGAGGAAGGGCCAATATCCAGGGCTTCCGCCAACCAGCGCCGCGGTCGTGCCGGGCGCACACGGCCGGGAATCTGCTACCGGCTCTACTCCCGCGACGACTTTGAACGCCGGCCGCTGTTCACGCTGGAGGAGATCTACCGCACCGACCTGTCGGAAGTGGTACTGCGCATGGCCGAACTCGGAATCCGGGAGTTTACCTCGTTTGATTTCATCTCTTCGCCGGGCCGCGGCGCTATCGCCGGCGCGGTTGAGACGCTGCAGTCGCTCGACGCTCTGAGCGAGGACAACACCCTGTCGGAAATCGGGCGCATGATGGCGGTCTTTCCGCTGATCCCGCGCCACTCACGCATGATCGTTGAAGCAATCCGCCGCTATCCAGAGGTCATTGAAGAGGTCCTGATTGCCACCGCGTTCCTGTCGGCAAACTCTCCTTTCCTGCTGCCCCAGGGGGAAGAGACCGCCGCACGCAGAGCACACCATCACTACCGGGACGATCTGGGTGATTTTGTCTCATACCTGAAGCTCTACCGCGCCTTCCGCTCCAGTGACAAACGCGAGCAGTTCTGCGAACGCCGCTACCTGGACGCGCGCACTATGGCAGAGATTCACAACATCAAGACTCAGCTCGAGGAGATTGTCTCCGCGCTGGGAGTACCGATTACAAGTGGAGGCCCGCTGCCGGACTATCTGTGCGCAGTATCGCGTGGCTTGATCCAGTTTGTCTGTACGCGCACCGGCCGCGGTCAGTACCGCAGCCTGACCGCCGCGCGCATCCAGATCCACCCCGGATCGGTGATGTTCCGCCAGAACCCCGATTACATCGTGGCCGGCGAGATCGTTCGCACCAGCAAGATGTTTGCCCGCTCGGTTTCACCGCTGCGCAAGGAGTGGCTGGAGCATATTTCGCCGGCGCTGACCTTTGACCTGAGCGCTGGTGCCAAAGCGGCTACGCAGAAACGCGGCAAGGCCACCGAACTTGCGCGCGAGCAGAAGAGCGGCCGGGAGACTACCTGGCAGGTCCAGATCGGCGGACGCATCTTCACCCTGCAACCACTCAAGGGCAAGAAGAAGATCGCGATACTGCCGTGGCGCGAGTTTGCCCCGGTTATCCGGGCGGCCGGGTTTGAGACACCACCTCATCTGACCGGCCTGCGCGCCAAACTGACTACCGCGCACGGTGACTTGATGTCGGGCAGCCGCCTGGAAGAGATCGCCCGGGTGGTACGCTGGGTCGATCCCGAACAGAGCTACGTTGAGCAGTGGCCGCGCAAGCAGAGTTTCTACGCTCCCGACCAGATGACCGAGCTCTGCGCCGAGCTGCCGCTGCTACTCGCGGTAACCCGGCTGAAGAAGAGCGCACCCACGCTGGGCTTTCTTTCATTGCAGAATGACGATGGGGGTACGTACTGGTTCAAGCCCACACGCAACTTCTTCCAGGCGGTCTGGGACAGCCTGGCGTCATTGGAAGCGCTGACCGACGATTTAAGCGACGCCCCGCCCGATCACTGCGTTGAAGCGCTTAATCAGACCTACCGACGCGTGAACGAGATTATCGAAGATCAGCAGTAACATGCAAACCACAGCGCCAACGGTCAGACGATCCGCGACCGCAGTACCGCGCGAACGTCTTCTTCGCCAACCGGCAGGACGTCGGTCTGCCCGAGATCACGCTGCAGCACAAAGCGCACGGAACCCGACTGCACCTTCTTGTCGTAGCGCATCGCCTGCAGCAACTGCTCGACCTGGACACCGGTGACCTGCAACACAAATCCGTAACGCTCGATCAGAGCAAACGCGCGTGCAGCGTAGCGTCGCTCGGTGATACCGAGCGCAACGCCCAGATCGAGCGCGCACGCCATTCCCCACGCAACAGCTTCACCGTGGGTGTAGCGGCCAAAACCGGCCACCGATTCCAGGGCGTGCCCAAAGGTGTGCCCAAGGTTGAGCCAGACGCGGATGCCACGCTCGGAGAAATCACGCTCGACTACCGCCGCTTTGACCGCCAGAGAACGCTCCACAATTGCCTGCAGGGCCTCCTGGTCGCGTGCCTGCACTGCTGTGTGCTCGCGCTCCAGATAGCCGAACAGCTCGGCGTCGCCGAGCATCGCGCTCTTGATAACTTCTGCCAGCCCGCTCTGGTACTCGCGCTGCGGCAGCCCGCCAAGCGCCGCCGGCGCAACCAGCAGCAACGATGCCGGGTAGAATGTGCCAACCATGTTCTTGTAGCCACTGAAGTTGATACCGGTCTTGCCGCCGAAAGCCGCATCTACCATGGCCAGCAGCGTTGTCGGCACCAGGGTCAGTGAGATGCCGCGCATATAGATCGATGCGGCAAACGCCGTAACGTCGCAGATAACGCCGCCGCCAACGCCGATCATCCGGCCGTCGCGTGTCAGGCGTTCGGCCAGCGCCCGCTCTAGAATGGTTGCCACCGCGTGCCACTGCTTGGCGTCCTCTCCGGCGCTCAGAACCACCGCTGGGCCGTTGTAACCACCGCACAGCTCTATGGTGTTCTGATCGGCAACCAGCAGCGTAGCGGGTTCGGCGCTGAGGTGCTCTGCAAGCACCGCGGATAGCGGCGCGCGCGACAGCACTACGTCTGTAGAACCGTCACCTACGGTGTAGCGAAACTCAGACAACGACGCGCTCTTCCTGCAGTGATTCGATCAGCCGCCTGACGAAAGGATCGACAATCGAGTAGGTTCTGCGGTTTCCCTTTACCTCGGACCTGACGATACCCTTCTCTTTGAGAACCGCCAGGTGCTGCGATATTACCGGCTGCGGCTGATTGAGACAGGCCCACAACTCGGAAACACACGGGTCATCACCATCGGCAATCAAGCATAGAATCTTCAGGCGCAGCGGATGACCGCAGACCTTGATCCTGTGCGCGTAGTCGAGGAGTTCTTCTTCTGAGCATACTCGGCTGGTATCCGCCATCTACTTCTACTGTACAACAGATTGCCAGGTTATTCAACTATATAAACCGGTTCATATATAACAGTGAGCCACGACGCTGGAGCAGATACTCCAGGGCGAGGCCGCAGGCAGCGCTTATGTGGCGGCTGCGGCGCTCTTCTTTGAGCTCGCGGCCTCCGTTGAGCCGCTCTTGCTGCCGTCGCCGTTGCCACCAGACGCCGTTGACTTATCGGTTGCCGTGGCGCTCTTGTCACCGCTCTTGGCGCTGTCACCGGAGTCCTTGCCGTTGGAACCGTTGGAGCCTGAAGCGACGCTACTGCTCTTGGAGCGACTGTCGTTGATGTAGAAGCCGCTGCCCTTGAAGATAACCCCGACCCCGCCGCCGATCAGACGTCGAAGCTGCTTCTTCTGACACGCGGGACACACCGAAAGCGCTTCATCGGACATGCTCTGAAATACGTCGAAGCTGTGTCCACACGCCCTACATTCGTAATCATACGTCGGCATCGAAACAATTCCTCACTTCATCCAGAATGCAAAATCAGAGTGCACAGCGACCCACGGTTAATATACCAACGCGCGCGCTGTTTGACAACAAATCCAGAACCTCGGCATCACACGAGCCCGTCAAGGCGCACCGCAATGCCCTCGGCGGCCAGGTAGCGCTTGATATCGGCGATGCTGTAGCTGCCGTAGTGCACCATGGAAGCCACCAGCGCGGCGTCCGCAGCGCCATCGCGAAGAACCTCTGCAACGTGCTGCGGCGTGCCGGCGCCACCGGAGGCCACCACCGGCACGGAAACCGCCTCGCTTATCAGGCGCGTGACACGGCAGTCGTAGCCGCTGGTGGTGCCGTCGGCGTCGATCGAGTTGAGTACAATCTCACCGGCGCCGCGGTCAACCGCCTCCAGCGCCCACTGCAGCGCGTCGCGATCGGTGGGCGTACGACCGCCGTTTATCACCACCCGGTAACCGCTGGGCATCTCATGGTCGGCCTGCACATCCATCCCCAGCACAACGCACTGATTGCCGAAGGCCGCCGCACCCTGATCGATTATCAGCGGATCCTTGACCGCCTGGCTGTTGACGCTGACCTTCTCAGCCCCGGCCAGCAATACCCTGCGCATCTGGTCCACGGTTGCGATGCCACCGCCGACGCTGAACGGCACAAAGATCTGGCGGGCAACCTCAGCCACCACGTCGAGCATGACCGAACGCTGCTCGCTACTGGCGGTGATGTCGTAGAAGACCAGTTCGTCAACCCCGCCGTGGTAGTAGGAACGTGCCATCTCCACCGGGTCGCCGATGTCTACGTTGCCCCGGAACTTGATGCCCTTGGTGGTCTTTCCTTCTCGGACGTCGAGACAGACAATAATGCGTTTCTCCAGCAAATCGGTTCCCCTATGCGCGGCATTGCAGAAAATTCTGCAGCATTTGCAATCCGTAGCGTCCGGACTTCTCAGGGTGAAACTGCACCGCGGCAAGGTTGCCCTGGCTGAGCGCTGCGGTGAACCGCACACCGTAATCGGTACAGCCGATGACCGCAGCGCTGTCCTGCGGCTGGGGGTAGTAGGAATGCACAAAATAAAACGACGCGCCGGGCGGGATTGCGGAAAAAAGGTAGTGATCAGCGGTCGGTTCGACCTGGTTCCAGCCCATATGCGGAATCTTCAGTCCACTGTCGGGTGCAAATCGCCGCGCTATCCCGGCCACCAGCCCCAGACAGACCGCGCCGTTCTCCTCTGAGGCGTCCAGAACGACCTGTGATCCCAGACAGATACCCAGCACCGGACGACCGCTGTTCACAAACTGCACGATGGCCTGGTCCAGTCCCCTGGCTTTGAGAACCCGCATCGCGGCAGCAGCGTCCCCCACACCGGGGAAAATCAGCCGATCGGCCTTAAGCAGCACCTCCGGGCGGTCCGCAACTACGATCCTGGCACCGAGTGCCAGTAGAGCGGTCTCCACGCTCTTGAGATTGCCTGCCTCGTAGTCAACAATGCCAACGCTCATACCCCTATCCTGCCGCTGCAAAACGCGCAGTGAAACTCTGCATCAGGCGCCGCAGTTCGGCAGGCTGCAGCGTCACACCGTGAAACCGCACCAGGTTATCGCTACGCTGGATCTCCAGCTGTTCTGAGAGCTGCTGCATATTGAGTCCGGCATCGCGCAGTAGCGCCAGAAACAGCAGCCGGAACAGCACGTGGAAGGCACGCGCGTCCTGCTCGCTCTCCAGGCGAATCACACCAGCCATTGTTATGCTGGTCTCGGGCGTTGATTGATCGGTAGCGCCGCCGCTGCCGGCACGATCGAAGAATACCGTTATATCCTGCAGCGGCATCCTGAACGGCGCACCAAAACGAGACATCGCGTCGCGTCCCGGCTCGGGGAAGTGCACGGTCAACTGGTGACGCGTTGCCTCACTTTCCAGCGCTGCCAGTTGGGCCTCGAGCGAAGCTCCCACAGCGGGGATCCCGCCGTCTTCAACCTCGGATGCCTGCGCCAGGCGCTCTTCGATCCGGCCCTCAGAGACCAGCACCAAGCCCGACCGCAGTACTGCAATCGAGAATCCGTTACCATCTTCGCTGAAGTAGCGCTGCGCCGGACTGCGCCGCGGCAGCTCGGTCTCGCTCCACTGCGGGTCGCGGCGCAGATTGTGCTCGATGATGCGCCGGGGATAGCGGCCTGCGGCTACCATGTTGAGCGCCGGTAATGGCATTCGGCCTACCGTGGCAACCACCAGGTCGGTACGATCAACAACTTGCGACAGCTGCTCGGCCGAGACAGCGTCGGGCAGCAGCGCTTCGAGCACAATCTCCCCGGTAGCGGCATCGTTAATAAACAGATACGCACCCTGATCGGCGGGCAGGTAGGCCACCAGATCGCGCTCAACCGCGGGCGGCGCGGTGCGGCATGCGGCAAGCAGCGCTATTGCAGCAAGCGCCGCTGCAAGTCTCACGCTTTGCACAGTGATATTACGCACGCTTCATCTCCGATGGTAACCTCGGTTCCCGAATCACCGTTGTCGACCCATTCCAGCGTCACTGCCAGCGTTTCGCTCATCAGGTAGTCACGAAAACTTGTGACTGCGCGGCGTACGGTATCGCTCGCCGCCATGGAGAGCCGTATCCGGTCGCTTACATCGAGGCCACTCTCTTTGCGCAGATTCTGGATCACGCGGATCGCATCACGCACAATTCCCTCCTGACGCAGCTCATCGGTGATTTCGGGATCGAGCGCCACGGTAAGCGATCCCTCGTTGAGCACCTTGAGATTCTCCTTCTCCGAGCGCTGAACAACCACACTGTCGGCGGTGATCTCCAGCGCTCGCGTTCCGATGTCCAGACTCAGCGTATTGCCTTCTATGAGGCTCTGGATTTCGCGCGGAGTCAACGTGGCGATCCTGTCGGCCGCGGCTTTCATATCTTTGCCCAGCTCCTTGCCCAGTACGCGGTAGTTGGCCTTGGCTGCATATTCGACCAGGTCTTCTTCGTTGTCGCGGAAGACTACCTCTTTGACATTGAGCTCCTCGCGGATGATGCCTTCCATCTCGCGCAGGACTTTGCGTTCATCGCTATTGATAGTAACCAGGTGCAGCGCCTTCAACGGCTGGCGCGTCTTGAGATCGTACATGCGCCGGATAGCGCGACCCATTCTGACCGTCTGCTGGGTAATGCGCATCTTGTGTTCCAGCTCGTGATTGCGCCGCGTCTGGTCGGCCTGGGGATAATCGCACAGATGCACCGAATCGGGCATCGACTCGGTGCGCAGGTTGCGATAGATGGCCTCGGTGGTAAACGGAATGAACGGCGCGGCAACCATCGTCAGCCGCAGCAGCACCGTGTAGAGCGTCTGGTAGGCCTGCTGCTTATCGGTGTCGTTCTCGCTGCGCCAGAAGCGGCGGCGTGAACGGCGGATGTACCAGTTGTTGAGATCATCGATAAAGGCAACGATAGGGTCGATGGCTTTCTGAAGCTCGTAGCGATCCAGATTCCAGCCCACCTCATGTACCAGCCGCTCCGCTTCAGAGAGGATCCAGCGGTCCAGTGGGTTGGCCGGATCTGGTGGAGCCTCGGTTGGTTGTACCCCATCGATATTGGCGTAGGTCACAAAGAAGCTGTAAGAATTCCACAACGGGATGATCACCGTTTTGAGAACCTCGCGCACCGCCTCGTCCGAGTACTTGAGATCCTCGGCGCGCACCACCGCGGAGTTGGTCAGAAACAGGCGCAGCGCATCGGCACCAAACCTGTCTATGACCTCTTGAGGATCGGTGTAGTTGCGCTCGCTCTTGGACATTTTTTTGCCGTCGGCGGCCAGCACCAGGCCGTTTACCACGCAGTTGCGGAATGCTGGAGCGTCAAACAGCGCCGCGGCCAGAACCGTGAGCGTGTAGAACCAGCCGCGCGTCTGATCGAGTCCCTCGCAGATGAAATCCGCCGGAAAATTGGCTTCAAACCACGCCTTGTGCTCGAACGGATAGTGATTCTGGCCGTAGGGCATTGCCCCGGATTCAAACCAGCAATCGAGAACTTCGGGCACACGGCGCATGGTTCCCTTGCCATCCGGTGACGGCCAGCTGATTTCGTCCACGTAGTGCTTGTGTAGATCACTGATTTCCTGGCCTGACCGCTCTTGCAGCTCGGCGCGCGAACCGATGCACTCGGTGTAGTCGCTGCCGTCGCACTTCCAGACCGGAATCGGGTTGCCCCAGTAGCGGTTGCGTGAGATCGCCCAGTCGCGCGCGCCCTCGAGCCACTTGCCGAAACGCCCGGTCTGCAGGTGTTCAGGCACCCAGCGGATTTCGCTGTTGGCGCGCAGCATGCTCGGTTTGATCTTCTCAATGTTGACAAACCAGGACGAAATTGCACGGTAGATCAGCGGCTGCTTGGTACGGTAGCAGTGCGGATAGGGGTGCAGGTAGTTCTCGCGCTTGACAAGTTTGCGCTCCTGTTTGAGCTTGGCGATGATCGGCTTATCGGCGTCCTTGACAAAGAGCCCCTCAAAATCCGCAACCTCGGCGGTGAAGCGGCAGTCGGCGTCTATCGGGCAGACGATCGGCAGGCCGGAACCCTTCAGCACCTGGTAGTCATCCTCACCAAAGCCGGGCGCGATATGCACAACGCCGCTGCCGTCCTCGGTTGTTACAAAGTCGGCAGCGTGAGCGCGGAAGGCTCCCTCGGCTTCAAGCGCGGCAAAATAGGGAAACAGCGGCTCGTAGCGCAGTCCGACCAGCTCACTGCCCTTGAGCCGGCGCACTTCGCGGTATTCATCGGCGTTCTTGTAGTAGGCGTCCAGGCGATCAGCGGCCAGGATGTAGTGATCCTCGCCGTCGGCAACCACCACGTACTCAATATCCGGCCCCAGCGCGAGACCCAGGTTGGACGGCAGCGTCCACGGCGTGGTGGTCCAGGCCAGCACAAAGCTGTTGGCCGGCAGCTTTGAGCCGGCGGCGCTGTGATCGGTGATGCGGAAGCGCACCGTGATTGCCGGATCGGTTACCTGCTGGTAGCCGCCCAGGTTTACCTCAAAGTTGGAGAGCGGGGTTGCCAGTCCCGGACTGTAGGGCAGTATGTAGTATCCCTCGTAGATCAGCCCCTTGTCCCACAGCGCCTTGAAGACCCACCAGATAGACTCCATGTAGTCCGGTTCCATGGTTTTGTAGTCGTTCTCGAAGTCAACCCAGCGGCCCATGCGCGTGACAACCCGGCGCCACTGCTCGGTGTAACGCAGCACTATCGAGCGGCACGCCTCGTTGAACCTTGCAACGCCGTACTCTTCGATCTGCGCCCGCCCGGAAATGCCGAGTTCCTTCTCCATCTCGTATTCAACCGGCAGGCCGTGGCAGTCCCAGCCGAAGCGGCGATCTACCTTACTGCCGCGCATCGCCTGGTAGCGAGGGAAGATGTCCTTGATGGTACCGGGCACAAAGTGGCCAAAATGCGGCAGACCGGTGGCAAACGGAGGACCGTCGTAAAAGACGAATTCCTGGTTGCCTTCGCGCTGCGAGATCGAGCGCTTGAAGATATCGTTCTTTTCCCAAAAATCGAGAATCCGAAGCTCCATGTCGGGAAAACTGACTTTCGGATCAACTGGCTCGTACAACGGGTTCCTCCAGAAGCAAGCGAATAATTGCGTCGTAACTGTTTCGGGTGCGCGTGAGAGCGGCCGCGAGAAACGAGCTTCAGTGTAGGAAATGGGCTAAGTGGTGTCAAGGACGAGAATACCACCCGCGTTTGCTTGACCACCGGAGGCCGCAAAGATACCTTTAGTGGAACATGGACACACAAAACCAGAATGCGCACGCACACGCAGTGGCCCAGGTCCTCGATGCGCTTGAGACCAGCCGTGACGGGCTTTCCGCTGCGCAAGCGGCATCGCGGCTGGAGCAGTACGGCGCCAACCGCCTGCCCCGCGGCAAGCAGAAGAACCCGATTCTCAAGTTCCTGAGCCACTTCAACGATGTCCTGATTTATGTGCTGCTGGCAGCAGCGCTGGGAACGGCGCTGCTCGGGCACTGGATCGACACCTGGATTATCCTGGCGGTAGTGCTGATCAACGGCTTTGTCGGGTACCTGCAGGAAGGCAAGGCCGAGAAGGCGATCGACGCGGTACGCAACATGCTCTCGGTCTCCAACCGCGTGTTGCGCAGCGGCGAGAAACAGACTATCGATGCCGAGGAATTGGTGCCGGGAGATATCGTGCTGCTCTCATCGGGAGACCGCGTGCCGGCGGACCTGCGCATCCTGGACGTGCACGAACTGCGCGTCAACGAAGCGTCGTTGACCGGCGAATCCGAAACCGTAGCCAAGACTAGCGAGCCGGTGGACCAGGACGCATCCCTCGGTGACCGCAGCTGTATGGCGTACTCGGGAACTATCGTCTCCTCGGGAACCGCCACCGCGGTGGTGGTATCCACCGGCGAGGAAACCGAAATCGGCCGCATCAACCGCATGCTTACCGATGTGGAAACCCTTACTACTCCTCTGTTGCAACAAGTCAACCGCTTCGGCGTAACGCTCAGCATCATTATCGTAGGCCTGACCGCAATGGTCTTCGCTCTGGGCTTTTTCCTGGCGCGGATGCAGATCGATGAGCTGTTCCTGGCGGTGGTAGGGATCGCTGTGGCTGCAATCCCTGAAGGACTGCCCGCGGTCATGAGCATCATCCTGGCCATCGGCGTGCGGCGCATGGCCGGCCGCAACGCTATCATCAGGAGACTGCCCGGCGTGGAGACCCTCGGCTCAGTCTCGGTCATCTGCACTGACAAGACCGGCACGCTCACGCGCAGTGAGATGACCGTTACGAAGGTTGTGCTTGCCAACCAAACCTACGCGGTTGAAGGCGCCGGCTACGCCCCCGAGGGCAAGATCACAGACGAAGGCAATCAAGAGGTTGATCTGGAGGCTGCCCCCGGGCTGGCCCAACTGCTGACCACGGCCATACTGTGCAACGAGGCGCGCATCTACCGCGATGATAACGGCAACAACGGGGGCCAATGGCGCGTGGACGGAAACCCTACCGAGGGCGCGTTGATCAGCCTGGCGGCAAAAGCGGGGCTCGATCAGGCAGAAATCGAGAGTCAGTGGCCGCGAATCGACGCGATACCCTTCGAGTCCGACCATAAGTTCATGGCAACCCTGAACCAGGGCGAGTCCGGCCGTAGCGTATTTCTCAAGGGTTCTCCCGAAGCGGTCATTCAGCGCTGCGCACAGCGTCGCGGCAGTAGCGGCGATGGCGTGACAATAGACGCCGACTGGTGGCGCGAGCGGGCCGAAGAACTTGCAGCAGAAGGCTTTCGCCTGCTGGCGGTTGCTGTCAAGGAATCGGATGATTCAGCTGCAGACGAGCTCTCCTTTGAGCAGGTCGAAGACGGATTCACGCTGCTGGGCTTCACCGCAATCATGGATCCACCGCGGCCGGAGGCCGTTGAGGCGGTAGCCGAGTGCCGGGCCGCGGGTATTCAAGTCAAGATGATCACCGGTGACCACGCGCTCACCGCGCGCGCGATAGCGCAGAGGATGGGTTTCGGCGAGAACGACCGCGTCATGTCCGGGCCGGAAATAGAGAAGGCATCCGATGATGAGCTGCTCGAACTGGTGGACGATATCGATGTATACGCCCGGGTTTCCCCGGAGCACAAGCTGCGGCTGGTAACCGCGCTGCAGAAACGCGGCCACATCACCGCCATGACCGGCGACGGTGTCAACGACGCGCCGGCACTCAAGAAGGCCGATATCGGCATTGCGATGGGCATCAAGGGGACCGAGGCGGCCAAGGAGGCCGCCGAAATGGTACTGGCCGATGACAACTTTGCTTCAATTGCGCACGCCGTAGAGGAAGGAAGAACGGTCTACGATAACCTCAAGAAATCGCTGCTGTTCATGCTGCCTACCAACGGCGGCGAGGCGCTGATCATCATCATCGCAATTGCTCTGGGCCTGGTGATCCCTATCACACCGGCACAGGTACTGTGGGTCAACATGGTGACCGCGGTCACCCTGGCGCTGGCGCTGGCCTTTGAGCCGATGGAGCGCGATGTGATGCAACGGCCGCCACGGCGCTCCGAGGAGCCGCTGGTTCCGCTGGCGCTGATGGCGCGCATCGGTTACGTGTCCCTGCTGCTTATGGCGGGCTCACTGGGGATGTTCATCTGGTACCGCGCCCTGGACGCATCGGTCGAGTTTGCGCGGACAATCGCGGTCAACACCCTGATTGTTGGCGAGATCTTCTATCTCTTCAACAGCCGCTACATGCGCGATCGCTCGCTGTCGCTGCGGGGCCTGCGCGCAACGCCACAGGTATGGGGTGCAGCCGCCGTTGTGCTGCTGCTGCAGGTGCCGTTCACCTACCTGCCGGCGATGCAATCGCTGTTCGGAACCGAAGCTCTGGGACCACTCGACTGGCTGCGCATGGCGGCTGTAGGGCTGGCTGTCTTTCTGATCGTGGAGGCCGAGAAAGCGCTCACGCGCCGCCTGTCTGATCGATAACCGCTCTAGCGCTGCCGCAGCACGCCCTCGCTCTGCACCACCGCAGACGCTACGCGCAGCGCGGCAGCAATGTAGACCACCGCCCACAGCACCACCACGCCCGGATGAAAAGACGCACCGGCTACCGAGGCCTTGATGGCGAGCGCCAGGTTGAGCAACGGTACGTGAGCGTACCAGCCGGCAGCGCCGGACAGCGTTACCGCGCCGTAACCGGCGGCAGACGCCAGAATCAGAACCGGCAGAAAGAGCGCCTGCGCGGCCTTTGCCGAGCGGGCGCTCAGACTGATTGTGAGCTCGATTGCCGAGAAGACCGCAGCGGTCAGGATCCCCAGCAGCACGGTCAATGCTACCGACAACGGCTGCAACGCAAACTCAAACCGTGCAGCGCTGTAGAGAATTGGTCCGGCCAGATAAGCCAGTCCCGCACCCACAAAGAACGAGGCCACTCCTATCAGCGCCATCACGGTTACCGCGCCAAACTTGCCGATAACCACCGCAGCCCGGCTGGCGCAGGTGCCGAACAGCGGCTCGAGCGTACCGCGTTCCTTCTCTCCGGCGCCCACGTCGCCGGCGGCGGCAATTGGCCCGATAGCCGCGGCAAGCAGGGTGAGGACCGGAACCAGCAGTGACAGCGCCAGAGTACCCGCCGCGCGGGCGCCGCGGTGAAGCGGGTTGTGCTCAATCCGCAGCGGCGTCAGCAGCTCACGTGCAAGGCCAAGTTCCTCCAGCCGTTGCGCTGCAAGCCCGGTAGAGTAGTGTTCGAGTGCTGCGCGCATTTCAGCAGCAACCTCTGCGGAGCGTACTTCAGCGTTGTTGTAGATTAGTTCGATACGAGCACCAGCATCACGGAACCGCAACGCCACGGTGAATTCACCGTCGGAGACGCCGGACTCTGCAGCACCGGAATCGGCAATCGGGACCAGGGTAAAGCGCTCGAGCGATTGCAGGAACGGCACCACCGATAGTGAGTCCTGCCCGACAATCGCAACCCTGGTCTGTCCTCCCGGGCTCTCGCTTGCGGCAAACGCCAGCGAAACCAGCAGCGGAAAGAGCAGCAGCGGAACCCCCACGGATACCAGAACAGTGCGCCAGTCACGAAACAGCTCGGTGAGTTCTTTGGCTGCAACGGTGCCTATCTGAACGGCGTAAACGCGAATCACACACCCTCCCCGCTGATGCGAAGGTAAAGCTCGCGCAGCTCACCGCGTGCGATATCAACGCCCGGCCTGGCTTCGCAGACAATGCACCCGTCGAGAATCACCACTACCCGGCTGCAGACACGCTCGAGTTCGCCGGTGTTGTGGCTCGATATCAGCACGCTGCGTCCCTCGGAGCGGCAGCGCAGCACGAACTCCTGCACCACCAACGCGGCGGCGATATCCAGGCCGGTTGTAGGTTCATCGAGAACGAGTACCCGTGGTCGATGCACCATGGCACGCGCCAGGGCTGTTCGCTGCTTCATCCCGCTGGAAAACCCCGCAACCATCCGATCAGCAAACGCTTGCATTCCAAACAGCGCCACCATCTCTTCGATCCGCTGCGGGATCTCTGCACGGGAAACGCCGTTGAGAGAGGCAAAATAGCGAATGTTCTCGCGTGCGCTGAGCCGCTCGTAGAGCCCCACCGCACCGCCAAACAGCGCACCCACCACGGCGTGCACCGCGGTAGCTTCACGCACGCTATCCAGCCCGGCAACCGTTGCGGTTCCCTCAGTTGGACGCAGTAACCCCGACAGGATACGTAGAAGCGTGGTCTTGCCGGCACCGTTGGCGCCAAGCAGTCCGACCACCTCCCCGCTTGCAACGGAGAGCGAAACATCGCGCAATGCGGGTGCCGACATACCGCGATACCGCTTGGTCAGGCCGCGCGTCACCACGGCTGCGTCAACAATCGCGGCCGACGGCACAACGCCCGCTCGGTTTGAAATCATGGCTGATTGTTCACCGAGCTCCCGGACGTGTCAACGCCCGCGTCACAGGCAGGCTGTCCGATTGGACTGTAGTTGACCTCGGGCCCGGTCGCTATTACCTTCAAACCATCGGGACTCGTCATCCCGCACCAAGGAGACTTCATGAAAACCTGTATCGTAGTAGCCGATGCGGCACGAGCTCGCTTCTTCGCTCGCGATGGCGACAAGCTGGAAGAACGCGAAAGCCTCCTGCACGCTGAGGGCAGAATGCACGAGGGCGATCTGGTGACCGACAAGGGTGCTGATGTTCATGAATCCACTGCCCCTTCGGCGCGCAGCGGCCACACAGCGGAGCGGGCCCGCAAGCACGAGGCCGAGGTTTTTGCCAAGCAGGTGGCCGAACGCGTCCATCATGAGCGCGTCGGCGGGCAACTGGACCACCTTATTGTAGTGGCATCACCAGGCTTTCTTGGCCTGTTGCGCGACAAACTCGATAAGCCTACCAGCAAGCTTCTGGCGCACACCGTGGACAAGGATCTCAGCAAGGCACGCCCCGAAGAGATCGAAGCCGCGGTTGCCGGCCTGGAGTAGCAACCAAACCGGCGCCATCGGGGGGATCCGTGAAACTGCTCGGACTGTTGACCCGCAAGGGCAGACTGCGCTTTGCCCGTTATCGCCACATCCTTACCACTCTGTTGGCGCACGGATTTGGCGAGATTGTCTATCAGACCGGCCTGGGCAGAATGCTGCGCCTGATGCGCCGTCTCTCACGCCGGGGACGACGTACCGACAAGCGGCGCGCCTTTGGCGAGTCAACCACCTGGGAGCGGATCCGCCTGGCCGTGGAGGACCTCGGCCCCACCTTCATCAAACTCGGCCAGATACTCAGTAACCGGCCGGACCTGATTCCGCGCGAACTGCAGGTCGAGCTGCAGAAACTGCAGGAGAACGTGCCGCCGTTTGCCACGCGACGCGCAACGGCGCTTATCACAAAAGAGCTCGGCAAACCGATGCAGGAGCTCTTCCGCGAATTCCACAACGATCCGGTTGCCGCCGCGTCTATCGCGCAGATTCATCGCGCGATACTTCCTTCCGGTGAGGTGGTGGCGGTCAAGATCCAGCGGCCGGGCCTGCAGGAGCTGGTGGATATTGACATAGAGATCCTGATGGAGCTGGTGCAGCTGCTGGAACGCTACGTTCCCGAGAGCCGCAATCTCGGTCCGCGGGATATCGTTGATGAGTTTGAAAAAGCCATGCACCAGGAACTCGATTTCCGCCGTGAAGCGGCGTCAATTGAGCGCTTCGAGTCCCAGTTCTCCCAGGATACCACAATCAAGGTACCGGCAGTCTTCCGTAGCCACTGCTCGCAGCGCGTCCTGACCATGGAGTTCATCGAAGGCCGGCCGTTGGCGGACCTTCTCGACCAGTTACCGCGCGATGCCGCCGAAGGTACGCGTGTCGCCAAACTGGGAGCCACCCTGACACTCACGCAGATCTTCCGCTACGGGTTCTTTCACGCCGATCCGCATCCCGGCAACATTGTAGTACTGGACGACGGGCGGCTCTGTTATCTGGACTTCGGCCTTACCGGCAGCCTCATCCAGCGTGACCTTGAAGTAGTCAGCGACATGCTCGTAAGTATTATAGCACGCAATGAGCAACAGGCCGCGCGAGCGGTGGTCAGACTGGCCGGCAGCCGCGACTTTGAGACCGCCCGCAGCATCGAGCGCGAAATTGCCGAGCTCATTGGCCGCTTCCAGAGCGCCCAGGCCGGAGACTTTTCATTTACTGGACTTCTATCCGAAGTTGTCGAGATCCTGGTAGACAAGGGGCTGCGGCTTCCGTCCGACCTTTTCCTGCTGGTGAAGTCGCTGATTACCATAGAGGGAGTAGCCACAGCGCTCGATCCACAGTTCGACTTCGCGGCGCATCTGGAACCGTTTGCCAGGACGCTGCTGCGTGATCGCTACGACCCCAAGCGCCTGGCCTCTCGCGTCGCTACAATGGCCACAGACTACACAGAACTGCTTCAAAGTTTCCCCGGCGATTACTACAAGCTGGTTGACACCTTGTCTTCCGGCAGAGTGCGCTTCAGCATCGATGAAGCAAGCATACGACCGATTCGAAAAACCGTGCTGCAGGCGACCTCGGCACTGGTTTTTTCGATCGTACTCGGTTCGCTTATAATCGGCTCCGCCCTGATTGTCCACTCGCGGGTACCCCCGCTGTGGCGCCAGGTTCCGGTTATCGGGATTATCGGCTTTGTTGCTGCCGGCCTGGTAGGGTTCTGGCTGCTGGTGAAAATTATTCGCAATGGCGCTCTTTAGCCGCTGCGATCGGGGCAACGCTCGGCAATAGCATGAGTCCGCTGGCCATCAGCTTGATCCTGATATCCGCATTCTTCCACGCTTGGTGGAACTTCCTCGGTAAGCGTGTGCCCATGAAGAGCGAGGTCTTCCTGATTGCGCTGATTGCCGGGATGGTGTTGTTGACTCCGGTGGGTCTGGTCTACGCTTCGGCATTCGCACGAGTGCCTGCTGCGGTCTGGCAGCTGGTGATAGCCGCCGGCGCCTTTCAGGCGCTCTATTTCACCTGTCTCTTGAACGCCTACAGCCACGGAGACCTCTCTCTGGCCTATCCCGTTGCTCGATCGTCGCCGCTGATCGTAGTCACAGTCATGAGCGTTATTCTGGGACGGGGACACGAGATATCTCTGCAGGCGGTTGTCGGTATCGTTGTCATTGTGGCTGCCGGGTTTGTGCTGCCAATGGAGCGGTTCGGACAGCTCCGGCTGAAGAACTACCTCAACAGGATGAGCGCCTTCGCGCTCGGGGCGGCGTGTGGTACCGCCGGCTACTCTATCCTGGACGACGCAGCCCTCAGGGTACTGCGCGCGCCAACGGTACTCGACGGAACACAGTCGGTCAGCGAAATCTCGCTGTTGTATCTCTTTCTTGAGTCCGTCTCTACGGTAGTGTGGCTGGCCCTGTGGGTCGGGGGACGGAGGATGGTGACGCGTAGCACGCGCGAGATCTCGATCAGTCGCCGCGAGTTGTCGATTGCGGTACTGATGGGTGCGATGATCTACGCTACCTACGGGATTGTGCTTGTCAGCATGGCCTACGCCGTTAACGTCAGCTATATCGTGGCGTTCCGCCAGGTCAGCCTGCCGATTGGGGTGCTGATGGGACTGCTGCTGCTGAAGGAGCACGGCGGAATGCTGCGCTTTGCCGCCACTTTGGTGATGGTAGCGCGGCTGGTCCTGGTGCCCCCGG
>REDW01000075.1 GCA_007693325.1 Spirochaetaceae bacterium | reverse complement strand
GGGAAGCACGTCACAAACTCGCGATAGGTCCTGGGCGTCCTGGACTGACCCTTCTTCTGTTGCATATCCTGGCCTCCTGGCGCGCGGTCGCGGGCCGCGCATAGACTGCGCCGCTCTGCAGACCTGCTACAGAATCAGCGCTCCAATAACACCGGCAACGATCAACGGGATATTGAAGTGCAGGAAGGTCGGCACACAGGTATCCCAGATGTGGTCGTGTTGACCGTCCACGTTGAGTCCCGCGGTGGGACCAAGGGTGCTGTCAGACGCCGGTGATCCTGCGTCGCCCAGAGCCGCGGCGGTACCGATAAGCAGGATGGTGGCCGGGGTGCTGAAGCCCAACCCGATTGCCATGGGTACGTAAATTGCGGCGATAATCGGGATGGTGCCGAACGAGGTGCCCAGTCCCATGGTAATGAAGAGTCCGATCAGGATCATCACGCTGGCGCCCATCAGGCGGCTGCCGCCCAGCAGCACGCTTGCGGTCTCAACCAGCGGCTGCACCGCACCGGTCTCGCGGATCACCGCGCCGTAGCCCGCGGCTACCAGCATCACAAACGCGATGAATCCCATCATACCGATACCGCTGTTGATCATCTCGTCGATGTCCTTCCAGCGGATAGCCCCGCCAATCAGAATAATCGCCATACCCACAATTGCGCCGATGTGCAGCGAGCCCAGCGGGCTCACCTGGATTGCCAGAGCAGACAGCGCTCCCACCAGTGCAACCCAGTGGCGGCGGGTCATCTGCTCGCCGGCTGCGTCATCCTGTTCTAGCGTGCCGCCTTGAAGCTCCAGCTCCTGGTACTCCCGCGGTTTGCGGTAGGTTACAAACAGCGCCACAATGAGCCCGATCACCATCGCCAATCCCGCGATCCACATGACATGCCAGATCTGCCCCTGGGCCACGTTCAATCCGTTCTCGGCCATCTGGTCACGCATAATACCGTGAAAGATCCAGCCGTATCCTACCGGCAAGGCCACGTAGGGTGCCTTGAGGCCAAACGTCAGCGCGGTTGCCGCCGCTCGGCGATCGATCTTGAGCTTGTTCATGACTGCCAGCAGCGGTGGTATCAGGATCGGGATGAACGCGATGTGAACCGGAATCAGGTTCTGCGACAGCGACGCCACAGCGGCTATCACCAGCAGCATGATCACCGCCTTGTTCTTGACAAGCCGCGTGATCTTGCGCGTCAACACCACCGCAATACCGGTCTTGTGCAGCGTTGCCGCAAGCGCGCCCAACAGGATGTAACTCAGGGCGGTGCTGGAATTGCCGCCCATGCCGCCAATAAGCGTGGCCATGGTATCGCCCAGCGGCATACCGGCCAGAAGCCCACCCACAAGCGCCGCCACTATCAGCGAGAGCAGAACGTTCAGCTTCAGCAGGCACAGAACAACCATCACCAGAACCGAGAGGAATACCGGGTTTGTAAGCATATGTACTCCGTGTTTATGTAGTGCCGCGATAGTAGCACGGTTTGTGGATGCGGTACAGCGGAAATTGTCCCGCGGGCGCACGCACACGCGCGCAGAGAAGCCGAATTGGTGCCTGGGTGGGCCGTAAGCGCTTCTGACGGACAATAAACTGATAAAATCAGAAAATTTTTACAAGACGGCAGAGCGGAAGTGCCTCATAATAAAACCATCAAGGGGGCTTGTGTGTCTACAAAAGGATCGTTCATCATCGTCGGCGAGAATATTCACTGCACCAGGATCAGGCTGACATCGGGAAAATACGTTGAAACCGCCGCAGACGGCAGCAGTGCACTTTTGTTTGAAGAAGACGGCACGCTCGCCCGCCTTCCGGTCCCCGAGTCTATTGTGCAGCAGGACAACTGGAAAAGCGGCAAGGTACGCCACGTGGCGGTAGCGCTGCACCAGGGCCTCTACGGCACAGACAGCGAGAAGGATGCCGGCAGACGCTACGTGCAGTCAATGGCGCGCGAACAGCAAGCCGGCGGCGCCTGGTTTCTGGACCT
Organism: Spirochaetaceae bacterium; assembly: GCA_007693325.1. Taxonomy (GTDB): domain Bacteria; phylum Spirochaetota; class Spirochaetia; order DSM-27196; family PWMO01; genus PWMO01. The sequence continues at coordinate 12,965 of REDW01000075.1, read as the reverse complement.
GAATGTGGATGAGTTCAGCACCGACCGCGCCGCAAAGATCAAAGCGATGCAGTGGTCGGCAGAGGTTATCCAGCAGGTGGCAGACATTCCGCTGAGTATCGATTCATCTGATCCCGAGATTCTCGAGGCCGGTCTGGCGGCCTGTGACCCGTCCAGGGGCAAGCCGATGGTCAACTCGGTGTCGCTCGAGCGCGCGGCGTTTATTCCGATTGCCGCCAAAGCTGATACGTGTATCATCGCCGGAGCCACCGGGCAGCAGCGTATGCCCGAGGGCGTAGAAGACCGGCTGGCCAACACCGAGCAGCTTGTCGAGCAGCTGCTGAGCGCCGGCTTTGCGCTGCCGGATATATATCTCGATCCGCTGGTCTACCCGGCGTCAGTGGACGTGGCCAACGCGCGCCTGATCATCGACGCCATCAGCGCGCTGCGCCAACGCTACGGCACAGAGATCCACTTTGCTCCGGGGTTAAGCAACATCTCGTACGGGTTCCCCAAACGCAGCGTGATAAACCAGGTCTTTGCGCGCATGTGCCGCGATGCCGGTTGTGACGGCGGAATCGTAGACCCGGCCCAGATAAATGACGCAGTGCTGGATTCAATCGATTACAGCGTGGAGCGTTACCGGTTGGCGCGTGAACTGTTGCTTGGCAATGACGAGTTTGGTATGGAGTACATAACGGCAATCAAGGAGGGCAAAGCGTAATGTCTGCTGCGATAATCGACGGGGCTGCGATATCCAAGAGCATTCTGGCCGAGTTGAAAACCGAGGTGCAAGAGCTGCAGCAATCGCACGCGGTGGTCCCGGGACTGGTTACCATTCTGGTAGGTGACAACCCGGCCTCGCTGTCCTATGTTACGCGCAAGGTCAGAACCGCGTTGGAGCTGGGGTTCCACGAGGTTCAGGAGAACTGCGACGCGGACATCTCCGAGAAGGATCTGCTGGCGCTGGTTGAGCGCTACAACCAGGATAGCTCGATTCATGGAATTCTGGTGCAGTTGCCGCTGCCCGATCACATCGACGAGAAGAAGGTGATCTACGCGATCGATCCCGACAAGGATGTTGACGGGTTTCACCCGGTCAACATCGGGCGGCTGCTGCTCGGTGGAGACGAGGTGCGGTTCCCGCCGTGCACGCCCGCGGGCATCCAGGAACTGATTGTGCGCGCCGGGGTGGAGCTCGAAGGCGCCGAGGTGGTGGTTGTCGGGCGATCCAACATTGTCGGCAAGCCTATCGCCAACATGCTGCTGCAGAAGAACCCCAGGGCAAATGCCACGGTGACGGTAGTCCACACGCGCACGCGCGATCTGGCGGCGCACTGCCGCCGTGCGGATATTCTGATTGTGGCCGCGGGTGTGGCCGGACTGGTCAAGCCGGAATGGATCAACCCCGGCTGCTGCGTGATCGATGTCGGTGTCAACCGCGTTGGAGAGAAGATCAGCAGCAAGACCGGGAAGCCGGTGGCCATTCTGCGCGGTGACGTGGATTTTGACGCAGCCAAAGAGATCGCCGGCTCAATTACGCCGGTGCCCGGCGGCGTTGGGCCAATGACCATCACTATGCTGATGAAGAACACCCTTGCATCGTGCAGGGCCAGGTTGTAGCGTAAGAATCGAGGCAGAGAAGGGGGAGACTATGGCAAAGCTGGATCCAACAAAGATGGCAGACTGGGAGATCGCTGAAGCGGCGGCCGCAGATATGAAGAAGATTGCGGTAATTGCTGAGGACCTGGGGCTGAAGCCGGAAGAACTGCTTCCGTACGGGCACTACATGGGGAAAGTCGATTACCTCAGTGTGCTGGAGCGCCTCAAGGATCGCCCGGACGGCAAGTACATAGACGTGACCGCCATAACGCCGACTCCGCTCGGTGAAGGCAAGACCACAACCACCATGGGACTGGTCGAGGGTCTGGGCAAGATCGGCAAGAAGGTAAGCGGCGGAATCCGGCAGCCTTCCGGCGGACCAACGTTCAACATCAAAGGCAGCGCCGCCGGTGGCGGTCTGGCTCAGTGCATACCGCTGACCGAGTTCAGCCTGGGACTGACCGGCGATATCGATGCCATCAACAACGCGCACAATCTGGCGATGGTTGCGCTGACCTCGCGTATTCAGCACGAGTTCAACTATTCTGATGCGTTTCTCGACAAGCGCGGCCTCAAGCGTCTCGATATAGACCCCTACAACCCGGCAATGGGGTGGGTGATTGACTTCTCAGCGCAGGCGCTGCGCGAAATCATCATCGGAATCGGCGGCAAGATGGACGGCTTCATGATGAAGAGCGGCTTCCAGATCACCGTCTCCTCGGAGGTCATGGCGATTCTTGCAGTTGCCAAAGATCTGGCCGACATGCGCGCGCGCCTGGGGAGAATGGTAATCGGCTATACCAGGAAGGGCGTTCCGGTGACCGCGGATGATCTGGAAGTCGGCGGCGCCATGACTGCGCTGATGCACAAAGCGATGAACCCCAATCTGCTGCAGACCGTTGAGGGTCAACCGGTGTTTGTGCACGCCGGCCCGTTTGCCAACATCGCAATCGGACAGTCCTCGATTGTTGCCGACCGTCTGGCGCTCAAACTGTCCGACTACCACGTAACCGAGAGCGGATTTGGTGCGGACATCGGCTTTGAAAAGTTCTGGAATCTGAAGTGCCGCTTCTCCGGTCTGGTGCCCAACGCCGCGGTAATTGTGTGTACCGTACGTGCGCTCAAGATGCACGGTGGTGGCCCGCGGGTTGCCCCGGGCAGTCCGCTGGCCGCTGAGTACAAAGAGGCCCACCCGGAGCTGGTGGAAGCCGGCACCGGTAACCTGGTTGCCCATATCGAGTCGGTCAAGAAGAGCGGCATGCAGCCGGTGGTGTGCATCAACCACTTCTACACCGATACCGAAGACGAGCTGCGGATTGTGCAGAAAGCGGCCGAAGCCGCCGGTGCGCGGGTGGCGGTGAGCAAGCACTGGGAGAAAGGCGGCGAGGGTGCCGTTGAACTGGCCGAGGCGGTGGTAGAAGCGTGCGAAGTGAAGCCGTCGTTTGATTTCCTGTATTCGCTGGACATGGGTATCAAAGACAGAATAGAGCGTATCGCCACCGAGGTGTATGGAGCTGACGGTGTCAGCTACACACCGGAAGCCGAGGAGAAGATTGCTGAGGCGCAGAAGGACCCGGAGGTGGCAAAGCTTGGCACCTGCATGGTGAAGACGCACCTGAGCCTCAGCCACGATCCCGATATCAAGGGGCGGCCGAAGGGCTGGACCCTGCCGATTCGCGATCTGCTGGTCTATCGTGGAGCAGGGTTCCTGGTGCCGATGGCCGGAAGTGTGAAGCTGATGCCGGGGACCTCATCGGATCCGGCGTTTAGAAAAATCGACGTGGATACGGCTACCGGCCGCGTACACGGACTCTTTTAGACCGAGGCGTTTAACAATGAAACAACATCTCCTGACCAGTGCATACCACGTAGAGATACTTCCGCCCAAACAGGAAACCGAGAAGCTCTACGAAGACCTCGACCGCTTCTCGAGCAAGTTTGAGCGCGTGATGCAAAGCGGCTACTGCGCCTGCATAACCGATAACGCAATGGGCAACCTCGCCTTCCAGGGAACCGAGTTGATCGAAGAACTGGAACTCGAGGCCGGCAGGAACCAGGTCATGATTCATCTCAACACGTTCCACACCAAAGCTGATCTGCACCGTATTCTGGATTCGTGCAAGGCCGCCGGCATCCGCCAGCTGCTGGTGATTACCGGTGATGGTTCAGATCGCCTGCCACGGCTGACCCCGGCCGAGGTCGGGGCCGAGGGTGTGGAGGCGGTCACATCGGTTGAACTGCTGCGCTACATCGGTGAGACCTATCCGGGCGATTTCGATCTCGGCGTGGCCTTCAATCCGTACGAGCCCGAGGACCATGAGTTTTCCAAGCTCGATCGTAAGATCGCCGCCGGCGCTACGTTTGCCATCACCCAGCCAATAATAGAACGTCACCCGGTGGTGGACAAGCTGATTGAGAGTTATCCGGACCTGCCGGTGGTTGTCGAAGCCTGGATGAGCAAGAAGATCAGTCTGCTCTCCGAGGCCGTTGGCTACGAGATTTCCGAGGATACGCCGTACGACCCGATTGAGAATCTGAAAACGCTGCACAGGAACTACCCGCAGTGCGAAATCTATCTGTCAATTCTGGGCTTCAAGACGCAGTACCCGCTGCTTGAAGAAATCCGCAACTAGGGGAGCAACAATGAGAATAGTTGTCTGCGTGAAGCAGGTGCCCGGTACGCACGATGCAAAGATCGATCCGGAAACCAAGCGCATAATTCGAGAAGGCATCAAGGTTGTGATCAACCCGTTTGATACCTACGCAATTGAAGCGGCGGTACAGATCAAGGAAGAGATCGGCGGTGAGGTCATAGTGCTCAGCATGGGGCCGTCGCGTGCCATTACCGTGCTGCGCGAAGGTATCACCGTTGGCGCGGACCGCGGAATCCTGCTCAGTGACCGGGCGTTCGGTGGCTCGGATACCTGGGCAACAAGCTACGCGCTGTCCAGGGCAATCGAGACAATCGGCGATGTTGATCTGGTGATCTGCGGCAAGCAGGCCATAGACGGCGATACCGCACAGGTTGGCCCCGGCATCGCGGCACATCTCAGCTGGCCCCAGGCCACCTACGTCATGGATATAGCCGATATCAACAGCGGCTCCCTGACCGCGCGTCGGATGCACGAAGACGGCTGGGACCTTTGTGCGGTCAAACTGCCGGCGGTGATTACCGTGGTCAAGGACATAAACCAACCGCGCGTGCCGACGCTCAAAGGGCGGCTTGCGGCCGAGAAGCAGGAGATCCCGATCTGGAAGGCCGCAGACATTGGGGCTGATCCCGAGCGTCTCGGGTTGAACGGCTCACCAACGCGGGTGGTGAAGACCAATCCGCCGCAGGGACGCATGAAGAAGAGTGTAGTGCTCGACGGCCCGGTTGAACAGAGCGTGCGCCGGTTGGTTCAAGAGTTGCGCCAGCGCAGCCTGGTGTAAGGAGTACAGCAAGATGCTAACAAACAATGCCGAAGCGCGTGAAGAATACCGCAATATCTGGGTTGTAGCCGAAGTTCTGGCCGGTGAGATTCAGAAGGTCACTTATGAACTGCTGGGCGCCGCGCGAGGTCTGGCCGAAGCGCGCGGCTCCGAGGTCTGGTGCGTGGTACTGGGTAACCAGATCAGCTCGCAGGTCGATGCGCTGTTTCACGGCGGGGCGGACGTTGCGCTGGTGGTTGATGATCCGAGCTTCATGAACTTTGTGGATGAGGACCAGGCCACCGTTCTGACGCGCCTGATCAGGACACACAAGCCCGAGGTTGTGCTATGCGGAGCCACTACACGGGGCCGCGCGCTTATTCCGCGGGTTGCCGTAGACGCCAACTGCGGACTGACGGCGGACTGCACCGGGCTCTCGATAGACCCCGAGAACGGAGACCTGCTGCAGACCCGTCCTGCGTTTGGCGGCAACATACTGGCAACAATCCGCTGCTCCAACCACCGTCCCCAGATGGCAACGGTGCGGCCGCGGGTCATGAACGAGCTGCCGGTCGATACCTCGCGCACGGGGCGCGTTATCACCGGGAAGCTGGAAGCGGACGAAGCCGGCGGTCTCAAACAGATCCTGAAGGTGTTTCAGGACAGCGAGAACTCGGTCAATCTGGCCGATGCCCGTTTCATCATAGCCGGCGGGCGCGGTTTGAAGGGCGCGGATGGATTCAAGATGCTCAAGGACCTGGCCGAACGAGTCCACGGTGCCGTCGGCGCCAGCCGTGCCGCGGTTGACTCCGGCTGGGTTCCCTACTATCACCAGGTCGGCCAGACCGGTCAGACCGTTCAAGCAACAGTCTATTTTGCGTGCGGGATTTCGGGGCAGATTCAGCACCTGGTGGGGATGCAGTCGTGCGACTTCATCATCGCAATTGACAGGAACCCGGACACGCCGCTGATGCAGCTGGCAGACGTTGCGGTGGTTGGAGACCTGTTTGAGATCATTCCGCAGCTCATAAAAGAGATTTCCCGGACCTGAGAAGCGGCCGGGGGAGGTTCAATTGTCGGTTTCGATTGGAGTCGATACCGGCGGAACGTACACGGATGCGGTGCTGTTTGATGCAGACCGCGGTGTGGTGTGCAGTGCCAAGGCGCTGACCACCAGGCACGACCTGGCGGTTGGTATTGGCGAGGCCATCTCCAGCGTACTGCAGTCGTACCGCGGTCCGGTCTCGTTTCTGTCAGTATCAACAACGCTGGCCACCAACGCGTTGGCCCAGAAATCCGGGGCACCGGTCTGCATTGTGCTGCTCGGCTACCCCGATTACGCCATTGACCACCACATCACCGAGCAGGCGTTTGGCGAGGATCCGGTGGTGCGCCTCGACGGCGGACACACGGTAGAGGGCGATGAGCAGCAACCGCTTGATCTGGCCGGAGTACAGCGCGTGGCGCGCGACTACGGCACCAAAGTCAGGGCGTTTGCGATCTCGGGCTACTTCAGCGTGCGCAACCCCGCCCACGAACAGCGCGCGCGTGCAGTGCTCCGTGAGCTGAGCGGGTTGCCGGTGAGCTGCGGGCACGAGCTGAGCAGCAGGCTTCACGCGGGTCGTCGCGCGCTTACCACCGCCTGGAACGCGCGTTTGATCCCGCTGTTGAGTGAACTGGTTGCCGCAGTGCGGGCGGTGATGGCCGCAGAGAAGCTGCGCTGTCCGCTGATGATGGTCAAGGGCGATGGCTCGCTGGTCTCGGCCGAGTTTGCCCAGCAGCACGCCGTGCAGACCATACTCTCCGGGCCGGCGGCAAGCGTAGTCGGCGCGCAGTATCTGCACGGTGTGGATAACGCCTGCGTGGTTGATATCGGCGGCACCACCACCGATATCGCCTTCATCCGTGACCGGCGGCCGGTGGTCAGCGCGGACGGCGCGCGCGTTGGCGGGATGCGTACCATGGTGCCTGCGGTGCAGATGCACACGTTTGCGCTCGGTGGAGACAGTGCGGTTGGGGTGACGGATTCCGGCGAGCTGACATTTGGACCCGAGCGTGTTGTACCGGTCAGTCTGGCGCTGTGGCAGAACCCGGCTGCCCGCGCTGAATTCGAGCACGATGCGGCGGCTGCACGTGACGGCGCGCGCAATGGCGGCGTGTTCCTGGGGCTCTCAGCCGCGCACCGCCGGGCCGCCGGCGCAGAAGCTGCCGGCGCAGAAGCTGCCGAGAGCGCAGCCGCCGCCCTGTCTCCGTCTCAGCTGTCGATAGTTCGCGCGGCCGGCAACGGCCTGGCAGGGCGGGCACGGCTGTTGTCCGAGGCGGAGTCTGCCTACCGCGCGGACAGGGACATCAGGCGCCTGCTGCAGCGCGGCGTTCTGATGCGCTCAGGATTCACGCCCTCGGACGCCGCCCATATTCTGGGGCGCCAGCGCACGTGGAACCGTGATGCTGCAGAGTTGGCCGCTGTTGGTCTCTACTACCGCGCGCGCTGTTCTGGATTGACGCTGTTTGACCTGCCAGAGCACCACGCAGACGCGGCTATTGCCGTAGCCGTGGCAGAACGGGTGATTCTGCGCTTTGTGTCGGCTTCCGCCGCGGCGCTTGTGGCCGCGGCAATCTGCGAGTCTACCGGCGAGGAAGTTCAAACGCAAAGCTCACTGGCGCGCGCCCTGATAGACAGCGCGGTGCTGCCGGCGTGCGAGCGTGGAGCCGCTGACGCGCTTGTGACGCCACGGATGGCGCTTAGCTGTCCGATTGTGGCCGTTGGGGCCCCTGCGGATTGCTACTACCGTGATGTTGCCGCGATCCTCGACACCTCCGCGGTGGTTCCCGAGCACAGCGAGGTTGCCAATGCAATCGGGGCGGTGGTTGGGCAGGTGCGCAGCGAGGTAGCGGTCCGCATCACCCCGCTGAACGGCGGTGAGGTGTTCCGCGTTCATCTGCCGGCAGGAACAGAGGACTTTGAATCGCTGCAAGCCGCCGAGATCTGCGCGCAGCAGCAGGCCGATAACGCGGTGCGTCAACGCGCACGCGCCGCGGGAGCCGCCGAGTTTGAGGTCACCATTCAGCAGCACAGGACCAGCGGCGCAGTAGCGCACGGTGAGATGCTGATCGAGATCACGGTGCACGCCGCGGCAATCGGGCGCCCGCAGGTTGGCGCGCTCAACCACCGGGACGGACAGCCCGGCTGATTGCGTTGATGTAGTGCGGATTTGTGCCGCAGCAGCCGCCAACCACTGAAGCTCCCGCTGCAACCAGCTGCGGTGCCAGCGAAGCCATGCTCTCTGGCGTATCCGAGTAGCAGTCAACACCGCCACGCTGCAGCGGCAGCCCCGCGTTGGCATGCACCAGTATCGGCACGTCGGGAAGTGCGGCTCGAATTTCGCGCACAATATCGATCATGCGTTCAAAGCCGTTGCCGCAGTTTGTGCCCACGATGTCCGCACCGGCGTCCAGCATTGCCGCGGCAGCTTCAACCGGCGCGGTTCCCATCATGGTACGGTATTCTCCCTGCACCGTGCGTTCAAAGGTAAAGGTGGCAATCACCTCCAGCGATGTCTGCTCTTTGGCTGCGCGCACCGCCTGGCGCGCCTCCGCGATATCGCTCATCGTTTCGACGCAGATGGCGTCGCAGCCGCCGCGCTGCAGCGCGGTCACCTGCTCGGTAAAGGCGTCGTACAGCTGCTGTTCGCTGACATCGCCCAACAGCAGCATCTTCCCGGTTGGCCCTACTGAACCGAGGACCCAAAGGCGGTCACCGGCCGCTCGACGCGACAGGCGAGCGGCGGCCTCGTTGATCTCCGCGCAGCGCTCTTCAACGCCCCAGTGCGCCAGCTTGAAGCGCGTTGCGCCAAAGCTGTTGGTCTCGAGCATATCCGCGCCGGCATCGGCATATTGCTGTGCAATCCGGTAGACCTGTTCGGGATGGTCGATATTCCAGAGCTCCGGGCATTCACCGGGTTTCAGCCCGACACTCTGCAGCATGGTGCCCCATGCGCCGTCCGACACCAGCGGTGTCCTGTCTGCCAACGCGCGTACAATGGTTGTTCTGGACATCGTCATCTTCTCCTGCACTACGGTATACTGCTCGCTATTTCCGGCCTTCGACCGGCAGCGGCTCTGCCACCTGCAACGCCATGTCGATGCGGCCAAAGGGAGCCGAGATCTGGAAACCCTGTACCGCCGGATCGAGCGTACGTCGCAGCTGCACGGCTATCTCGACTCCGAACTGCATGCCTTCCTGCCTGGAACGCGCCTGAGCCATGCGCTCGATTACCGCTTTGGGTATGCTGATGCCGGGGACCTCGTTGTTCATGAACTCGGCGTTGCTGAGGCTGGTCAGTGGCCAGATACCGGCTATGATCGGGATCCGGATGTTGCGCTTTTCGATGTATTCCAGGAAGCGGAACATGTCGGCGGCGTCAAAGATCGGCTGCGTGATTGCCCACTCTGCGCCGGCGGCAACCTTCTGTTCAAAACGCTGCATTTCGTAGTCAAAGCTGCGGTGCACCGGGTTGACGCCTACACCAATAGAGAGCGCGGTTGGTTCACCGATCGGACGGTTGCCCACATCGATACCGCCGTTCAGCTGGTGGGCCACCCTGGTCAGTCCGATAGCATCGACGTCAAACACGCCGGTTGCGTTGGGGTAGTTGCCGATCTTGGGCGGATCTCCGGTAATCAGTAGAACGTTGCGTAGCCCGATAGCGTGGATGCCCAGCAGGTCAGACTGCATGCCTATCAGGTTGCGATCGCGGCAGGTGTAGTGCAGAATGGTTTCAATTCCCACGCGCTGCTCTATCATCACCGCGGCCAGCGAGGTACTCATTCTGGAACTGGCACGCGGCCCGTCGGGGATGTTGATGACGTCCAGTCCCGCCTGTTTCACCTTCTGGGTCTTCTCCAGGAGCGGCGCCATGTTGACCCCGCTCGGCGGCAGCAGCTCCAGTGCGTAGACTTTCTCTCCGCGCGCGAGCTTTGCCGACCAGCGCGACTTGTCGGCAAACGCAACGCGCTGTTGCTCAGTGCTCGGCTCGCTTTCGGCCTGGCGCCGCGGCTTTTCCACGCTTATGCGCGTACCACCGCCGGCGTGCATCGCCATGAAGTGGCGGTACGCTTGCGCCATGTTCCTGACGTGAGCCGGTGTTGTTCCGCAACAGCCGCCGACCAACAGGACGCCCGTCTGCAGAAAGTTGCGCGTGAACGTTGCCACGTACTCGGGCGTACTCATGTAGATCATACGCCCGTCAATCTCGCGCGGCAGTCCGGCGTTGGGTTTGACGCACAGCGGCCTGGATGTCAGTGTCTTGATGCGCTCGATTGCGGTCAATGTTGGTTGAGGTCCAACCGAACAGTTTAATCCCACGATGTCCGCGCCCCACTGGTCCGCGCTGCGGATTGCCGTTTCCAGCGAGCCGCCGTGCACCAGTTCTCCGGACAGGTTGATGGTCACCGAAGCGGCAACCGCAAGCGCGGGAGCAGCAGCTTTGGCGGCGCGAATCGCCTGTTCCAGTTCGATGAGATCAGAAAAGGTTTCAAGGTAGATAAAATCAACCCCGCCCTGCAACAGGCTCTCAATCTGGAGGCGGAACGCGTTGAACGCCTGTTCAACGCTGAGCGGCCCCCACGGCTCAACGCGCCGCCCCAGCGGCCCCACCGATCCGCCCACAAACAGCTCTTCGCCGGCGGCCTCGCGCGCCAGGCCGGCCGCCGCGACGTTGATTTCGCGGGTCTTCTCCTGCAGCCCGTGGCCGGCCAGCTTGAACTGGTTGGCTCCCCAGCTGTTGCTCAGAAGCGCGCCCGAACCGGCGTTGACGTAGTCCCGGTGCAGCCCGAGCACCAGCGCGGGATTGCTGAGGTTGGCCTCCTCAAAACAGCGATTGATGAATACGCCGCGGTTGTACAGCTCGGTGCCGGTAGCGCCGTCGAGCAACAGCGGGACTCGTTCATCGATCTGTTGGCGGAATCTTTCCGGGCTTGTCATGGAGTTGCTCTTGGACCGGTCACGTGACGCAAGTATACGGAGGCCGGCACCAGCGGTCAACACGCCGCTGAATCGCCGCAAGAAAAAGGTCAAATAGCAGGATTGTGCCAAATTACCAAGCAGATTTATAGCGTTGGGCGCTGGATCATGGTAGGTTCTGCGCGTGCAAGGCGGTCTGACTGCCGGCATTCCGATAACACTGAAACCACAAGGAGTTTCTCAATGATCTCAATGACTGGTAGAGAGCGAATACAGCTCGCCTTTGCGGGTAAGAATAGCGACCGCGTACCGTGGGTACCGTTTGTAGGATGTCACGCCGGAGCATTGATCGCTCAGAGTGCCGAGAGCTTTCTGAAGTCTGCTGATCTCATCGAGCAGGGCGTAGCCAAGGCGGTAGAGTTGTACCGCCCCGACGGAATACCGGTAGTGTTTGACCTGCAGATCGAGGCTGAGGTACTCGGATGCGGCCTGGTGTGGTCGGACGAAAACCCGCCGGCGGTTGTAGATCATCCTCTGGCAAACGGCCGTACACTGGCAGACCTCAGCGTCCCCGCCGCAGACGCCGGGCGGATAGCGGTTGCCATGCAAGCCGCGCGCCGGATTCGTGCCAACCATCCCGACATTGCACTCTACGGGCTGATTACCGGGCCGTTCACTCTGGCGCTGCACCTGCTGGGTACCGAGATATTCATGAAGATGTTTGACGATACCGCTTACGTGCACGAGCTGCTGGGCTTCTGCTCCAGGGTGTGCCAGGCGATGAGCGGCTACTACATCGAAGCCGGCTGCGACATCGTTGCGCTGGTGGATCCGATGACCAGCCAGATCGGTGCCGAGCAGTTCGGCGAGTTCGTTCTGCCCTACGCGCGCGACACTGTGACCCACATCCACGACCGCGGCGCGCTGAGCTCGTTCTTTGTCTGCGGTCACGCGCAGCAGAATATCCCGCTGATGATACAGACCGGCTGCGGCAATATCTCGATCGACGAGAATATCCCGCTGGATTACGTGCGTCAGGAATGCCGCACGCACAACATCAGTTTTGGCGGCAATCTGCAGCTCACCAGTGTACTGCTGCTGGGCAAACCGATCGATGCGCAGAAGAACGCGCTGGCGTGCATCGACGTTGCCGGCGATAACGGTTTCATCCTGGCGCCGGGATGCGATCTGCCGTACGCAACGCCGGTGCAGAATCTGCAGGCGGTGGCCGAGATTGTCCACGACCAGTATCAGCGTGATGTTGTGCGCGAGATGGTAACCGAAACGCCGGATGAGGATCGGCTTGACATGCTGGAGTACGGCCAGGCCGACAAGGTGGTGGTTGATATCATAACCCTGGATTCCGAGGCGTGCGCGCCGTGCCAGTACATGGTTGATGCGGTCAAGCGCGTAGCGCCTGAGTTTGAGGGCATCGTCATCTGGCACGAGCACAAGATCAAGTACCGTGAATCAATTGTGTTCATGACCTCGCTGATGGTGCGCAACGTACCCACTATCTGTATCGACGGCGAGATAGTGTTTGTTTCGCGCATACCGCCGCGCGATGAGCTGATAGCGGCAATTCAGAAACGCATCAATGAGAAGTTCCGCCTGCGCATCCAGCGCAAGAAGGCTGCGCTCTACCTGCTGGGAGAGAAGGGCGAGAAGATGGAGCAGCTGCGGCGCAACGTCAACCAGGCGATGCAGGAGCTCGGTTCAGTAGCGGTTACCGTTGAAGAGATCCACGACCCCGAACGCATCAATGACTTCGGTATCGTTGCCGGCCAGACCCCGGCTGTGGTGCTTACAAATTTCAGTGTCAAGTCGCTGCGGCGCCTGCCGGAGGTGGTGGTTATCAAGGAGTGGATCAAGGATCTCTAGCAGGCAGAGGCCAGGCGGACACCGCCGGACACCGGGCTTGACGCAGCGCGGCAAAGTCGGTAACCTACGCCTCATACGTCTCCTTCGTCTAGTGGTTAGGACACCGGGTTTTCATCCCGGCAACAGGGGT
>REDW01000125.1 GCA_007693325.1 Spirochaetaceae bacterium | reverse complement strand
AAATGGCGACGGCAGCAAGAGTGCGGATTACTGCAGTTACTGTTACCAGAACGGGGCGTTTACCTCCGCTGAAATCAAGACTGCTGGTGATATGCAGGAATTCTGCATCGGAAAACTGAAGCAAATGGGAACGCCGGGATTCATGGCATGGTTGTTCACACGCAACATTCCGAGGTTGAAGCGCTGGAGAAACAGCTGAAACCTCGTGAGGTGACAGACGCCGGCAAGCGCGCTGGCGTTGGTAAGAATTGATGAACAGACATAAGGGTGTCAGGCGCAAATCTCCCAACCGGGGTACGTGCGGTAAGCTTGGTCACACGGAGCGCACCGGTTCTGGTATACTCGACTCCAACCGAGCTAACCGCGGAGGGCGCCGATGCAGCATGTCCTGATCATCTTCTACATCCTCTTCTTCGCGACGGGGTTCATGGGGATCGCCGCGCTGACGCTGCTGAAGGTGCGTGTGCAGAGCCGGCTTATGGGTCCGCTCCTGGTGTTTCAGTCGCTCTTTGTAGTTGGTATGGGGCTCATCGTGGTGTATTTCTATCTCGCCGCTCTCCCCGGAGGGGTGTCGGGCACCACGGTGGCGGTGCTGCGCGTGGTGCTCGCGCTGCTCAACTCGGCGATATGGGTGACCGGCGGAGTACTGGTGCACCGAATGGTTCCACCCCGGACGCGGCAACGATTCCGGCCGACGGTGATGGAGGTTCTCGCATCGCTGGTGATTCTCTGGACGCTCACCAACGCCGCGCTGATCGTGGTCTTTGGGCACGACGCAGCCGGCGGCACCGCGCGGGTTGCGGATGAGCGCTTTGGCGCTGCGCAGATCTGGGCGCTCGCGGGACACGTCATTGTGGCGCTTGCCCTGGCCAAATTCGGGCTCACCGCCCGCGGCCCCCTCAACCCGGACGAACCCGAAACAATTCGCTCGTTGATCCGCGGGTACGGGCTGTGGGCGCTGGTATTTGCACCCGCCGGGCTCATCGAGTTCGCCGTTGAGAGCGCCCGCTTGCCCTGGCTGCCGACCATCTCGCTGGACCATCTGCTCTATCTCTCCCTTAACCTTGTGTCCATGAGTGCGGCCATCCGGCTGTTCAAGCCGGGCGAATCCGGAACGCCGATGATGGACGCGGTGCCCGCCGAGCGGCGGCGGATGCTCAACCTCTCCGCACGCGAGGCCGAAATCGCGGTCCTGATCGCCCGCGGAATGGCCAATAAACAGATTGCCGCCGAGCTTGGCATTTCGCCCGCAACGGTGCGGACGCACATCTACAACCTGTACCAGAAGGTTGGCGCGGGCAGCCGGGTTGAGCTGCTCAACCGCCTGCGGGGCTGATTACGCATCTTGCTGCCCTCGTTTCCATCCCACTACGACGAAGATCGTAGGCTGTTTTCCGCAAAACACGACGTTTGTTCGATATGACCTCCACGGCTTTGGTTCTACGCTATCACCATCACGTCACGATCTGTGGAGGTACCAGTGAATCGCACAACACGATATTTTCTGATCGCGCTGCTGGCAGCGCCGTTCATATTCTGGACCGGCCCCGCGCTGGCGGCTGACTCCGGACTTCAGGTCATTCCCCTCGCGCAGTACCAGCTGCTATCGCTTGAGTCGCAGACGGTTCACTCCCCCGGCACCGGAGTGGTGGTTGTCGGCGAGGAGCTCGTTCTGGTTGGCCTGTACAGCCGCCATTGGTTTGGGCAGGACCTGGACTTCGACTACCCCGACACCTACCACTCCATTGAACTGATGGCCGACGGGAGAAACGACCGCCATCGATACCTCGGGTTCTTCAAGAGCGAGTCGGATCGCCCGGTTGCCGGAGGCCTGCGAACCTTCCAGGCGGCGGCGGTCTACGGGTACGAGGTTGTGCAGCAGCCGCGCTTCTCGCTGGTGCTCGGGGGCGGGCTTGCGGTGAGTGACTTCGGAATCGAGACCGCGGGCGGAAATCCCTGGGCGTTGCTTCCGGTACCGCTGATCCGCGCCGCGTGGGAGTCAACACTGCTGAACGCGAATCTGGATTTCATCACCGGACCCAACGTGAGTCTCACGCTGGCGCCACAGAGCCGGCTGCGTGCCACCGTGGACGCGCGAATCGATCAGCTGCGCGACGAACGTGACCTTCTGTTCGAAGGCGCGCTAATCTACCGGTTTTTCACTCCCGACCACCCGGTTGGGGATCTGGCCGGCGTTGCAGTCGGAATCAGGAGCGACACATTTGAATTTGCCCGGGAATCCGCGGACGAATCGATCGAGCTGCACTACTACGCACTGTTTAGCACCGTCGACCTGACGCTGCTGCAACTCTCCGGGGGCTACGCCTTTGATTCACGGGTGCGGTACCGCGAACGTACAAACGAGTCCGCCGGAGACGGCTGGTTTATCTCCGTGAGCGCCCTCTACCCGCTGGGAGGGTCGCACAATGGCCGCTAACCGGATCGCCTCGCAGAGCGAGAGCCCGCTTCGAACCTTCCTGATTGTCTGGGCGGGACAACTGACCTCCAGCCTGGGAAATGGCATGACCGCGTTTGCCCTGGCGGTCTGCGTCTACCGGCAGACCGGGGCCGCGGCGGCGGTGGCGCTGGTCATGCTCTGTCTCTTTCTTCCCGCCATCCTGCTGCGGCCGCTCGGCGGGCTGCTCGCCGACCGGTTTGACCGCCGGGTGCTGATCGTGCTGGGGGACCTCGGCTCGGCCGGTGGGGTGCTCTTCATTCTGGTGTCAGTTCTGGCGGGCGCTCTTGTTCCGTGGAAGATCTACCTTGGTGTTGCGGTCAGCTCGGTCTTTGTGGCCCTGCAGAATCCGGCCTACAAGGCGTCGGTCACCGACCTCCTGCCGGCCGAGCACTATTCGCGCGCCAGCGGACTGGTCCAGCTGGCCTCGTCCGCACAGCATCTGGTGTCTCCCATGGCAGCCGGCATCCTGCTCGGCACCGGGGGACTGATCCCGATCCTGCTCATCGATCTGTCCACCTTTGCCGTTGCGGTGGCAGCCGCGCTCGCAATCGGGCGCCCCCTGGTTCCATTACGTGCCGACGCGTACGGCGAGGCGCGCAGCAGCGTGCTCGCGGAGCTGAAGCAGGGATGGGACGCGGTCTACTCC